>DATFGN010000384.1:0-15356 GCA_035249405.1 Gemmatimonadales bacterium | reverse complement strand
CTGCCGCGCCTCTCCGCCATGGCGCTGCTCTGGCTGTCCCTGGGCGCGTGCGGTGGCGGTCCCTCTCCGTCGGCGGGCCCCGGCATCGCAACGCGCGTGACCGAATACCGGAACGGTCGCTGGTTCGACGGGCAGCGCTTTGTGCCCCGCACCATGTTCGTCTCCGGTGAGCGGTTCCGGGAACGGCGTCCCCGGCACGTGGACACGGTCATCGATCTCGCCGGACACTGGGTGGTGCCGCCGTACGCCGACGCGCAGCAACCGATGATCGAGCCCGCCCACTTCGCGATCTACAGGCGACTACTCCTCCACGACGGCATCTTCTACGTCCGCGACCAGGGCGGCACGCCGATGCTGCGCGCCCGCTTCGACACCGCGGTGAATACGGCGACGTCGTTCGATGTGGTGGGCGCCAATCAAGGCTGGACCGCGCCCGGCGGCTATCCCATCGACCTGGTCCGGCGCGGCGAGCCCCTCGGTCTCTACGACTCGACCTGGCTGAAGGACAGTCTCGACATCGGCGCCCTGATGCTTGTGGCGACCGCGGACGACGTGGCTCGGCGCTGGCCGTTGTTCATGAGCGCGCGTCCCAAGCCCGACTACGTGAAGCTCTACCTCCTGTATTCCGAGCAATACGCCCGCCGCCAGGACGACGCCCACGCAGCCTTCGATCGCGGGCTCGACTCGGGCCTGGTGCCCGACATCGTGCACCGCGCCCATGCGGCCGGCCTGACGGTGTCGGCGCACGTGTACACCGCCGCCGACTTCCGCAACGCGGTCTCGGGCGGCGTGGACGAAATCGTCCATGTGCCGGGCGGCGGGGACCTGCCCGCCGAGGCGTTTCGACTGACCGACCTGGACGCGGAAGTCGCCGCCGGCCGTCGCGTGGCGGTGGTCACGGCCCTCGGCAAGCTCGCCGAGCAACTGCGCCGCGACAGCGCGGCGACCGTGGAGCGCATTCGCGACGTGTATGCACCGAACGTGGAAGTGCTGCGCCGGCGCGGCGTGCGGCTGCTCGTCGGTGGCGACCTGTTTCGTCAGAGCGCGGCCGCCGAAATTCGCGTGCTGGGCCGGCTCGGCATGTTCTCGAGTCTCGAGCTGCTCAGGATGTGGAGTGTGATCACCCCGCAAGCGCTGTTCCCGCGGCGCAAGGTCGGTGAGCTGGCCGACGGGTACGAAGCCAGCTTCCTGGTGCTCGCGGGCGACCCGTTGCAGGACTTCGCCAATACGCAACGCATCGAGCGGCGGGTCAAGCGCGGCCGCTCCCTCGATGTCCCAGCCCAAGGACCGACCTTCCCATGAAAGCGATCCGCGTTCACCAGACCGGGGGGCCCGAGGTTCTGCAGCTCGAGGAGGTCCCGACGCCGTCGCCGGGATCGGGCGAGATCCTGATCCGGGTTGAGGCCATCGGCGTGAATTTCATCGACGTCTACCTGCGGAAGGGGCTGTACAAGGTCGCCGTGCCGTTCACACCCGGTCAGGAAGCGGCGGGGACGGTGGAGGCGATCGGCGGGGGTGTGGTGGACTTCGCTGTCGGGGACAAGGTCGCCTGTTATCACCCGGGGTTGAGTGCGTACGCCGAATTCGCGGTAGCCCCGGCCGACCGGGTGATCACGCTGCCCGAGGGTGTGAGCGCGCACCAGGGTGCCGCGCTCATGCTCCAGGGAATGACGGCGCACTACCTCGCCACCACGACCTATCCCCTGAAGCCCGGGGATGCGTGTCTCGTGCACGCGGCCGCGGGTGGTGTGGGCCTGTTGTTGTGCCAGATCGCCAAGCGTCGCGACGCGCTGGTCTTCGGCACGGTATCGACGGAGGCCAAAGCGGAGTTGGCTCTGGTGGCCGGCGCGAACGAGGTGATCCGCTATATCGAGCAGGACTTCGAAACCGAAATCAAGCGACTCACGGGCGGGGTCGGCGTGCAGGCGGTCTATGACTCGGTGGGCAAGACCACGTTCGAAAAGGGTCTGCGCTGCCTCGCCAAGCGCGGCATGATGGTGCTGTACGGGCAGTCCAGTGGTCCCGTGGCGCCCGTCGACCCACAGCTATTGAATCAGCTCGGCTCTCTGTTTCTGACCCGCCCCACACTGGCGCACTACGTCGCCACGCGGCACGAGCTGGACCAACGCACGGGCGACCTGCTGCACTGGGTGTTGGACAAGACGCTGCAGCTGCGCATCGAGCACGAGTTTCCGCTGGCGCGCGCCGCGGATGCGCACGTCGAGCTCGAGGCCCGCCGCACCACGGGGAAGGTCTTGCTCGTCCCATGACGGCGATGGAACAGCGCGCTCTCGGTGGCCAGGGGTTGATGGTGCCGGCTCTCGGGCTGGGCTGCATGGGCATGTCGGACTTCTATGGCCGGCGTGACGACGCCGAATCCATCGCTACCATCCATCGCGCGCTGGAGCTGGGCATCACGTTTCTCGATACCGCAGACGTGTACGGGCCGTTCACGAACGAGATCCTGGTCGGCAAGGCCATCCACGATCGACGCGACCAGGTGATCCTCGCCACCAAGTTCGGCAACGTGCGCGGCCCCGACGGTGCCTTCAAAGGCATCGACGGCCGTCCGGAGTACGTCCGCAGCGCGTGCGAGGCATCCCTCGCGCGGCTCGGCGTGGACACGATCGACCTCTACTACCAGCACCGCGTCGACCAGTCCGTCCCCATCGAAGCGACGGTCGGTGCCATGGCGGAGCTGGTGCGTCAGGGGAAGGTGCACTACCTGGGGCTCTCCGAAGCGAGTCCTCGGACGCTGCGACGCGCGCACGCCGTGCATCCCATCAGTGCGTTGCAGACCGAGTATTCGCTGTGGAGTCGCGATCCCGAGGGCGAGATCCTGTCCACGTGTCGTGAGCTGGGGATCGGCTTCGTGGCCTACAGTCCGCTGGGCCGTGGATTTCTGACCGGTCGACTGACGAGCGCGGACAGCCTGTCACCCGACGACTGGCGCCGCCGTCACCCGCGGTTCGAGCCGGAGAACTTTGCCCGCAATCTCACCCTCGCCGCGGCGCTGGAAGCGATGGCACGCGAGAAAGGCTGCAGCGCCGCGCAACTGGCTATTGCCTGGGTCCTGGCGCAGGGTTCGGATGTCGTGCCGATCCCAGGGACCAAGCGCCGTGCCTACCTCGAAGAGGACGCGGGAGCGCTAGCGGTTTCCTTGAGCGCTGAGGATCTGGCGCGCCTGGACGCCACCTTTCCCACCGGCGTCGCTGCGGGGCCGCGCTACTCGGAGGCGGCGATGCGAGCCGTGGACGGCTAACGCGCGCCCACGAGGCGTCCCAGGTAGGGAACGCGCCCCGCCAGGAGCATCAGCCCCACCGATACCGCGACCACCAGGGCCACAAGCAGCGGAATGCCAAGCGGCGCGTAGATCGATGCGCCGGTGATGCGCAACCCAAACACGCCACTGTCCAGGAGATTCAGGAGCAAGGGGTGGATGAGGTAGACGCCGAAGCTCGTGGTGGCGAGCGCGCGCATCACCTTTTGGACCCCCGGGTGGCGCGTCACCCATGCCGTGGGGCCGGGTTGGGTGAGCAGGATGTACCACCCCACGCTCATCACCAGCACGTTGGGAGTTCCGTAGGCGAACAGCGCGACGTTGAGCGCTTCGTCACCGGTCAGGCGCGCAGTGGCTGTGATGGTCCAGATCGTGGTCACCGCGGTGAGCAGTCCCAGTGTCCGGCGTGTGCGCGACGCAACCGGCAGGGCCGCGAGCCAGCACCCCGCGAGCAGGTAGCCCACGTAGGTCGTGACCACCGGGACATCGACGCCGATGTGCATTCCGCCCCACCAGTACCAGAGCGGTAACAGCGCGCTGCCGAGTGCCCAGAGCCCGAGGGTGTAGCGCCGCAGGGATTCGGAGGTCAGGGCCGCGAGTGGTCGCAGCAACGGGACAACCAAATACAAGCCGATGAGGACGTAGACGTACCACAGGTGGTAGAACACTGGAGCATTCAGGACATGACGCGGGAATTGAGCCCAGTTCGCCGCGTGATGATCACGGATGGCGAGCCACCCGTACGCGATCAGTGACCACGTCACGAGCGGCAGGATGACGCGCCCGAGTCGGCGCCAGAGGAACAGGGTGATCGATTCGGTCTCGCGTCGTGGGTCGAGCAACAGCCAACCGGTGAGCATGACGAACAGCGGCACGCCCGGCCTTGCCAGACTGTCGTAGATCACCCCTGCCCAGAAGGCCGAGGTTCCCGCCGAGCGTCCCGGGGCAGCCACGAGGCCGGCAGTGTGAATGAACACGACGAGAATGGTCGCGACGGCGCGGACCAGGTCCGGCGCAACCGAGCGCTCGGTCACTTGCGTGAGAGCCGCTCCAGCACCCGTACGACCGCGGCTTTCGAGTCTGCATGCCGCAACCGGTCCCGGACGGCGGTCAGCCGTGCCGTCGCGACTTCAGGTGGGAGGATGTTCTCGATCGCTTCCAGTGCCCAGCGACGCACCGCCGGGCGGTCGTCGTCCAGATGATTCACAACCAGATCGAGCGCGCGGGCGTTGCCACGCACGCCGAGAATGGCGAGCACATATGAGGGCTCCGCCGCGTCTCCGGCCATGCTATCGACGGTGGCGATGAAGCTCGTGTCATTGCTCTGGATGATGCCGCCGTAGGCGCCATTCGCGATCGCGTTCTGGTAGGACGGCGTCGCGAGCGCTTGCGCGATCACGGCTCGGCGGCCGGCCGAATCGAGCTTCGCGAGCGCCACCACCGCCTGTCCCCGGACCTCGTAGCTCGTGTCGGTGGTCCACGCCCGCCGCACCAATCCGGCGGCGCGATCGCCCCCGATCCGCGCCAGCCCCTTCACGGCCGCGCCGCGGACCTGTGCCGAGGTGTCGCCCAGCGCGCGCTCGAGGGCCGGGAGGGCCACGGCGGCCGGCGCGGCACCGAGGGATTCCGCCGCTTCCATGCGCGTCAGGAAATAGTCCGCACCGGTCGCCGCGCGGGCGAGCGCCGTCACCGCGATCGAGTCGCTCAGGTGCGCGGACAGGCGCCCGATCACCCAGTGCCGGTTCCACAAATCTGGGTCGCGCTCGAGCTGGCGTGCGAGCCAGGTCACCGGCTGATCGAAATCGAGCGTTTTCAGGATGGAGTTCCCGTCGTCGAAGATCACCATTTGCGGGGCGCTCGAGACGCCCGTGATCTCGATCGTCTGCTCGCGCTGGTCGATGTGCGCCAGGTGATTCACGGTGGCCGAGGCGGTGCCCACGACGATGTTGACCGGCGTCCGGAACACGGGGGCCGTGCTGAAGCGCAAGCCCGTGCTGCTGTCGGCGGTGGCCGTGTCCACCTGGGTCTGCTTCACCGTCAGCGAAAGCTTGGCCTGCGCCGAATCGTACGCCGCCGTGACGGTGAACGCCGGGTACCCCGCCTGATAGATCCACTGATCCCAGAACCAGTCCAGGTTCTCGCCGGTTGCTTCGAGCACCGCCTGCCGCAGATCGTCCGTGGTCGCATTGTCCAACGCGTGATCGGTCAGGTAGCGATGGATCGCCGCCCAGAAGCGTTCGGGCCCGAGGTAGCGCTGCAGCGTGCGCAGCACGAGGGCCCCTTTGGGATAGATGTTGTTCGAGCCCAGCGCCGCGAGCGGCATGCGGTGTTGCGCGTCGATTTGCATGAACTGGCGATACTCGTCCAGGTAGTAGTCGTCCGCCGCGTGACGCCCCAGCCGCTCGCCCCAGTACTGACCCGGCATGAATTCGGCGAACCCTTCGTTCAGCCACATGTTGGCCCAGTTTTCCGTGGTCACGTAGTCGCCGAACCACTGGTGGGCCAGCTCGTGCGGGATCAGGATCCACCAGTACCATGGCCGGTCTGCGTAGGCGCGCGTGTCGGGGAGCCAGTCGACCAGGGTGGTGGCGCTGACGTTTTCCATGCCGCCGAAGAAATCGGCGACGGTGGTCTGTGCGTACTTGGCCCACGGGTAGCGGACCCCGGTGAGGCGCGAGAACACGCCAATCATGTCCGGGGTCAAGCGGAACAACGGCCGGGCGCGCGCGGAGTCTTCGCGGTACACGTAATAGTCGACCGGCGTCGTACCCCAGGCGTCATGGATCTTCACGAGCGGCGCCACGATCAGCGACACCAGATAGGTCGCGCTCGGCTTGTCCTGTCGCCACGTCATGGTGCGGGTCCCGTTGGCGTTGCGGCGATCGAGCGCCAGGCTGCCGTTGGACACGGCCATGTACCCGCGCGGCACCGTCGCCTCGAGCGACCACGTCATGCGGTCATTGGGGAAATCGTAGGTCGGGAACCAATAGTGGTTGTTGTCGTCTTCGCCCTGGCTCCAGATCTGTTGTGGCCGATGGGCGCGACCTTCATTCTGGATGAAGGTGAGCCCGCGCCCGTTCTCGACCCGCCCGTGATAGGTGATGGTAAACCGGGTCGTGTCGCCGAAGGCGAGTGGGCGCGCCAGGTACACGACCAGGGTGTCGCCGTGCGTGGTGGAGCGGAGCGGACGTCCGGCGCGATCGGCCACGGCGGCGATGCGGAGTTTGGAGCCCGCGTCCAGGATGACGGAATCGAGCCTGGGGCGGAGCGCGACGAGCGTGGTGGTGACGCGGCCCTCGAACGCGGTCGAATCCCAGTCAAAATCCCAGAGGCTGATGCGCTGGTCCACGAGGTCGTAGTCGTGGGAGCGGGTGTAATGATCGTTGCCCATCCGCTCGGCGTTGCTCTGAGCCATGGAGGGACGTACGACCGCCGCGAGCACGACCAGGGCCGCGAGTTCCACACGCATGAAGGACTCCTCGAAGGTCTAGGGCGCCAACGTTGGCAAGTCGGGTCTCCCGCCGCAAGTCATTGCGCCGCTTGACACGTACAACGTGCCGAGGTGGTTGTAGCTCGCGTCACATCCCGGGCGATCCGGGCTGCGCAATGTCCTAGTCCGATGCCCCGCGCCGCCTGGTGTGCCACCGTCATCGCTGGTGCGATTGCCTGCGCCGAACCAGCCGGTGTGGGTCCAGGGTCCCGGTGGGGGCCTGGATTGGGGCCCAATGCGAGCCTCGCGGGCCGGCGCCCGTTTCCCGACGACAATCCCTGGAACCAGCCCATCGATCAAGCGCTCGTCGACCCCAACTCGGACGCGCTGATCGCCAGCATCGGCTTGACCACCGGACTGCATCCCGATTTCGGCGCGAACTACAACGGCGGCCCGTTCGGCATTCCCTATATCGTCGTGGACAGCACCGTCCCCGGTGTGCAGGTGAGCTTCGACTATGCCGACGAGAGCGATCCCGGCCCCTATCCCATCCCGACCGATGCGCCGATCGAAGGCGGTGCCGGCTCGAGCGGCGACCGCCATGTGCTGGTCGTCGACCGTGACCGTTGGAGATTGTCGGAGTTGTTTGCGGCTTATCCGGTGGCCCGCAGTCAGAACTGGACCGCCGGATCAGGCGCGGTCTTCGATCTGAGCTCGAACGCGCTCCGGCCGGCCGGGTGGACTTCAGCCGACGCCGCGGGGCTCCCGATCTTCCCGGGGTTGGTGCGCTACGACGAAGTCGTGGAGCAGGGGGTCATCCGCCACGCGTTGCGCTTCACGGTGCACGACACCCGCCGGGCCTACGTCGCGCCGGCCCGTCACTGGGCGAGCTTTGATCCCAATCCGCTCCTGCCGCCGATGGGGATGCGTGTGCGGCTCAAAGGCAGCTTCGACATCAACGGGTTCCCGCCGAGCGCGCAAGTGATCCTGCAGGCGCTCAAGACGTATGGGATGATGGTGGCGGACAATGGAGGGGATTGGTTCATCTCCGGTGCCCCGGATGCGCGCTGGAACGACGACGAGCTGAACACGCTGAAACAGGTACAGGGAAGCAACTTCGAAGTGGTGTGGATGGGCCCCGTCGTCACCCCGTAGCAAAACCGCCTTACTGCTCCAACCGGTCCAAAGCAAACCGGAGTCGCAACATCGCGCTCTCCAGCCGGCGCTGCTCGCTCTCCGGCGCGCCGGCTTCGACCACGCGCGTCAACAGCCGCAACGCTTCACGGATCTGGTCTTCCGCCGACAGCATCGCCAGGCGTCGCTCCTGCCCCGAGCGTCGATCGCCGTTGATGCGACGGTCCTCTTCGGCGCGGTGACGGGCCCGCTCGGCTCCCAAGCGCCGCTCGAGCAACGCCCGGCGGTCATTGGCCGGTGTGCGGCGGTCGTGGGGTGCGGTCATGCTTCAATCTGACACGGATTTCGCAGGTCGGCGAATCGCCATCCGGGGCGCGTTTCCGTCCCATCGGGAAGTGTGACGGCCGTCACCAGTGTCGAAAACCTGACCCTTGCGGGCTGAGGGGAACGAATTATCTCTTGGGCAGTACACAAGAGACGAAGGGCGTGCGGAGACGGCACGCTTGCCTTGTCGCCGGAGGATTCAGTCCTCCGCGGAGACGAAGGCGCGAACGAGTTGGCAAGAGAGCCCACTCGAACGTGCCTTCGTCTTTTTTTCTGCGACGACGACCACAGGAGGGTGTCATGCTCCGCTGGGCATTGGGTTTTCTGATCGTCGCGATCATCGCCGCTCTGTTCGGCTTCGGTGGCATTGCCTCGGCGTCGGTTGGGATCGCGAAGCTGCTGTTCTTTGTGTTCCTGATCGGCTTCCTCGTGACGCTGGTGCTGGGATTGTTCTCGCGTCCCAGTGTCCCGCGCTAGCAAAGCTGTCGATCACGATCCGGCCCCCCATGGGGCGACGGTGCAGTCATAGATCGTAGGAATGAGGCGGGCGGGCGAGTGCCCGTGAGGTCGAAGGCGCATGAGTGGAATGCCCGCGGCTCATGCGTCTTCACCGCCTCAGGTTTCTCGAAAGGAGGCTCTTATGAAGTGGCATGAGAGCAACCACCAGACGGTCGAGCGGAAGCACCGGGTAAAGGGCGCGTGGCGGCGGCCGTCGGACGCGGAGCTGGCCCTGATCGACGCCGAGGTGCAGCGCCATAAGGCGGAGCTGCCGCGGCGGGTTCCCGTTCGTTCACACCGCAGAATTCCGTAAGTCGCTCGAGCGTTACCGGTCCAACCGCGAGGAGTCGCCATGCTGCGCTACCCCGTTGGGCTGATGCTGGTCGCCATGGTCACCGACTGGGTCGGGCTGGCGACCATTCACGGCACGATCTCGATCGCCAAGCTGGCGTTCTTCGTCGTGTACGCCGGGTTCTTCCTCCTTCTCGCGTTCGAGCTTGTCCGGCGCCGGCGCCAGGCGCCCTAGCCTCGAGAGCAGCACCACAGCCGTTTGCGGGCGGTCAGGGAGGCCGTTAGGCTACGACTAGCCTCTCCCCGGCCGGCGAACGGCTCATGCCCACAACACTCGAGAACGTCGACGAGCGTACCAGGCGCGCTACCCGCGTGGTTGGCGCGTTCGGCGCGCTGGTCGGTCTCGGGGCCCTGGCGGGCTGGGTGTTGGGCAGCCAGGTCCTGATCCGTGTTCTCCCAACGTTCCCGCCGTTGCGCGTCACTACCGCGCTGGGGATCCTGGGCGCGGCGATCGGGCTGGATGCACTGGGGACCAATCGACGCGTGGTCCTCTCGGCCGGCGCCTTGTTGGCGATCGCTATCGGCGTCGGCACGCTGATCGAGTACGAGTGGAACCTCTCCCTGTTCCCCCTGCGACCCGTCCTGGAGGCTTCCGAATTCGTAGATCTGGGGCCGGGCCGCATGGCGATCGCGAGCGGCCTGAGCCTGACGTTGATCGGTTTGGCCTTGCTGGCCCTGCGCATGGAACGGTGGCCACAAGTCGGCACGGCGGTCGGGGGGACGCTCGCCGCGATCGTGGCGATCCTCAGCATCACGATCCTGTTCACCTACTCAACCGACGTCCTCGGCGGTTTGCGTGCCAACTACATCACGGGCATCGCCGTGCAAGCGGCCGCGGTGTTCGCCGCCATGGGGATCTGCCTGGTCCTGATTGCCTGGTACCGGGACCCGGGTGTCGACCTGATCCCGGCCTGGGTGACCGTGGCCGTCGGGCTTTCGGCCCTCGTGACCACGCTCATCATCTGGCGGTCGTTGCGGCTGGTCGAGCGGGAGCGCGCCGTGACGCTCCTGAACGAATACGCTGCCGTCGCCCAGCGCGAGCTTATGAGCGAGATCGAAGCCAACGTCCGGCCCGTGCGCCAGCTGGGCGCCATGTCCAGTCGCCAGCCGCGAGAGAGCCGGATTCGCCTGGACAGCTCCGCCGGCGCCTTGCTCCGTAATGCACCGGCGTTGACCGCGTTCGGGTGGATGGACTCGGGCCCGGTCGTGCGGTCGCTCTTCAACGTCGGCGCCTCGGCGGCTCCTGATGTCGCCGCACTGCAAGCGGCGGTGAACGACGAGCGGCAGGCCCTCGCCAGCGCCGTCCGCGGCACGGCACCGATCATCCGGGTGACGCCGGTGGGGGCACCGGGGACCGAGCTGCCGGCCCTCCTCGTGATCGCCCCGTTGTGCGATCGCGCGCCCTGTGGAGAGGCTGGCGTGGCCGTGCTGCGCCCGGACCTGCTCCTGCGCCCCGCGCTCGCCATCGCGCTGCCGGGGTACGAAGTGACCGTGCACGCCAATCGGACGCCGATCTACGGAGTGCGGTCGCCCACCGGGACCGGCGCTGGTGGCTGGTCCGGTCGCGCTGCCTTTACCGCCTATGGAGTGCGCTGGCACGTCGCCGCGCGGCCGTCGGCCGCCATGTTGCCCCTGTTCACCTCCGACTTGCCCAAGGTGGTGGCGGGATTAGGCGTCATCGTGAGTGTGCTGCTCGCCACCACCGCGCGTCTCGTGCAGAAACGGGTGGCCAGCGCGCGGCAGGCGGAGCGTCGCCGGTTGGCCCGGGCGCTGGAAGGCGCCGCCGACGGGTTGTGGGAGGTCGACTTGTCGACGGGCGAGACCACCCGCAGCCCGGCGCTGCTGCGCCGGCTCGGCTTCGATCCAAGCACCATGGAACCCAGCATGACCACGGCCCGGTGGGACGAGCTCGTGCATCCCGACGAACGGAAACGGGTGGCGGAATGGTTCGCCCAGCTCCTGGCCGGGACGGCCACGGCGCTCGAGATCGAGTATCGAGTCCGTGCTGCCGACGGCGAGTGGCACGCGATCGTCGAGCGGGGTCGCGTGGTCGAGCGGGATATGATGGGGAGGCCGTCGCGCGTGTTGGGTATCAGCGCTGACGTTTCCGAGCGGAAGCGCGCCGAACAGGTCATTGCCGACAGCGAGCGTCGCTTCCGCGCCGTGTTCGAGGGGGGATTTCACTTCAAGAACCTGCTCGACCTCGAATGTCATCTGCTGGAGGCAAATCGTACCGCCCTGGAGTTCGCCGGCGTGGATCGCGAAACTGTGTGCGGCATTCCCCTCTGGGAGACGCCGTGGTGGCGCGAGAATACCTCGGCCCAGGAGCGTCTCCGTCGAGCGTGCAGCGAGGTGCAGCAGGGGCAGATGGTCCGCTACGAAGAAGAACTGCGGGGCCATGGGGAAGCGCGGGCCCTGGTCGATCTTTCTATTAAGCCGATCACCGACAGCGCGGGTCGGGTGGTCCAGATCCTCGCTGAGGCGCGCGACATTACGGATGTGAAACGGGCACAAGACGCCATGCGCGAGATGGATACGCTCAGCACCATGGGACGGGTGGCGGCACGGGTGGCGCACGAGATCAACAATCCGCTGGCCGGGATCCAGAACTCGTTTCTACTCATCAAGGACGCCGTGCCCCCGACGCACCGGTACCACGAGTACGTGGGCGCAATCGAGCGGGAGATCAGCCGCATCGCGGCTGTGACCCGCCAGCTCTACGAGACGTATCGCCCGGACTCGGACGACGGCAAGGCCGAGGCGGCAGTGGTCGTCGTGATTTCCGATGCGGTCCGCATGCTGGAGCAGGTCAATCGGGCGTCGCAGGTCTCGATCGCGGTGGACACGAGCCAGTCCCCGGCCGTGGTGCCGATCCCTGGAGCCTTGCTGCGCCAGGCTGTGTACAACCTGGTTCAGAACGCGGTCGAAGCGTCGCCGCCGGGCGAGACCGTGCATGTCCGTGCGTGGCGCGAGGGTGACACTTTCTGGCTGTCGGTGCGCGACCGCGGTCCGGGTGTGCCCGTCGGATTGCGGGAGTGGGTGTTCGAGCCGTTCGTGAGCACCAAAGGAGGCGTCAAGACGAGTGGCATGGGCCTGGGATTGTCGCTGGTACGCAAATCGGTCCAGGCTCTGGGCGGGCGAATCGAGATTCACGATCCGGAAGGCGGCGGTGCGGAATTCCGTATCCGCCTGCCGATCGCCGGACAGACACCGAGGTCCGTAGGATGGCAAGCGGACGCATCCTGATCGCCGACGACGAGCAGACGTTTCTCAACGCCACCGCGGATCTGCTGCGCCGCGAGGGCTACGAGGTCGATACCGTGCTCGATGGGAGGACGGCGTTGGAGCGCGTGCGCGCCGGCTACGACCTCCTCATCACCGACCTCGAAATGCCGGGCAACGAGGATCTCGCGCTGGTGCGTGGAGTGGCTGAGGCGGTGGGCGGGCTCCCGATCATCATCATCACCGGGTATCCCTCCACCCGGTCCGCGATCGCGGCGATCGAGCTGCCGGTGTCGGCCTATCTCTTGAAGCCGGTCCGGTTCGAAGACCTCATCACTCGCGTGACAGCCGCCGTGTCACGCTTCCGCACCTATCAGGCCATGCGGCAGGCGGAAGACCGGCTCAACAAGTGGCGCGACGATTTCCAGCACATCGCCGCCGGGAAGGGAACCGGCTCCGGGCCTGGCGTCGACGCGTTTCTGGCCCTTACCCTGCGCAACGTCATGGGATCGTTGACGGACTTGGAGCTCCTGGGCCAGGCGCTGGCCGGCCACGACCCGGCGGGACAACCGTGTCAGCTGATCAATTGTCCGCGCGGAGCACAGCTCCAGTCCGCCGTGCAGGAAACCGTCGATGTGCTCGAAGCCACGAAAGGTGCGTTCAAGTCGAAGGCGCTCGGCGAGCTGCGGAAGAAACTGGAGCTCCTGCTGCAACACGTTTGAGCGATCCCGCCTCCTGGAGGCCTCATGCTGCTGGCCATGCGATTGCTCCACATTGTGCTCGGCGTGTTCTGGGCCGGCGCGCTCATCTTCAATGCTCTGTTCCTCGGCCCTGCCATTCGCGACGCTGGTCCTGAAGGCGGCAAAGTCATGGCCGCCCTGCTGCGGCGGCGTTTCCTGGACATCATGCCGGTCGTGGCCGTGCTGAGCATCGCTGCGGGGATTTGGCTGTATTGGTTCCAATCGGGCGGCTTCCAACCCGCCTACATGCGGTCGCGCATGGGGATGACCATTGGCGTCGGCGCGCTCGCCGCCGTCCTGGCCTTCGGCCTGGGAGTGGGGATCCTGAGACCGGCGATGCTCAAGGCCATGAAGCTCAGCCAGGACCCGGCGCAACTGACTGCGGCACAGGCGCTTCGGGCGCGGGCCGTGCTGATGGGCAGGGTCGTCGCAGTGTTGCTCGGGTTGGCAGTCGCCGCGATGGCCGTCGCGCGCTACATGTAGAAAGCGACACTCCGGGGGTATGACCCCCGTAGGACCCGGCAACCGCCGACTGGCGGCTGTCCAACCAGCAGGCCATTCGACCCGGGGAATTGCATATGCACTCGCGCGTCATGCTGCAACGCGTTGTCCTCGCCACGGTCGGTCTCGTCATTTGGGGCGCGCCCTCGCTACCGGCTCAATCACGAACCCTCGTGGACATCGGCGAGCTGACGCCGCAGGAGCTGCGCACGGCGGCGTTCGTGCTGTCCGCGCCGCAAGCCGTTCACATCGAAGCGATCGGCGCCGAGCCGCGGCGAGACCGGCGCGAGGGCAATTGGTGGTCGTCGGAAAACAACGCGGAACGCTACACCTGGCCCGCGGCGGCCTGGATCCTGAACGCCGTCACGCGCGAAGTCGTGTGGGACCTGCGCGAGGCCCGCACCGAGCGCTCGGGCGAAGGGCTGCGGACTTTCTCGGGCAGTGTCAACCTACCGGCCGGGGTCTATCTCGCGTACTACGGGTCATTCGTCGCGACGTCGGTCTCCTTCTCGGGCAACTTCGACGTGGCGAACCTGTTCCGGTCCCGCCGTCAGCGTCGCGACGCGCGTTACAGCGGTCCGTACGTCGATGACGGCTCGTTCCGGGAGTTCCGCTTTGCCGTCACCGGCGCGGGCCGGCCGGCTGACGGGCGCGACGTCGACAGTGCGGAGCGGGCCTTCGCCACGACGACGGTGGTGACGCTCCGCCCGGACACCCCCAGCACGACCATGCGGTCCGCCTTCACGCTCTCACGCCCCACCGACATGGAGATCTATGCTATCGGTGAGCTGCGGCGTGATGACGCTTTCGATTATGGGTGGCTCCTGAACGCCGACACGCGGCGACGCGTCTGGCAAATGGAGTATCGCCGCACCCAGGATGCTGGCGGGGCGCACAAGAACCGCATGGTCCGCGATACCATCCATCTCCCGCCCGGCCGATACGTCCTCTATTTCGTGAACGACGACAGCCATGACCAGCTGGAGTGGAACGCCATGCCCCCCACTGACCCCGGGGCCTGGGGTGTGACCCTGCGGGTCACCGATCCCGCGGCGCGGGGCGCGGTGCGTCCGTTCAAGTGGGAGCCGGTTCCCACCGGGGAAACGATCGTCTCCCTCATCGGCATCGGGAACAACGAGCTGCGCCGGGAAGGGTTTACCCTGCGCAAGCCCATGGACGTGCGGGTGTACGCGCTGGGCGAAGGCGCCGATCGGGGCGGAGATCTGAATGACTACGCGTGGATCGTCGATGCCAATACCCGCAAGCGTGTGTGGACGATGCAGTATGACGAGACCGAGGCCGCCGGCGGCGCGACCAAGAACCGGTTGTTCGATGGCACGCTTCACTTCGCCGCGGGCAGTTACCTCGTCTACTACAAGAGCGATGACTCGCACTCCGCCGAGAAGTGGAATGACTCTCCGCCGGCCGAGAGCCGCTATTGGGGGGTCAGCCTGTTTCCGGCCAGTGGTCCACTGGACCGGAGCGCCATCGGGGTGTTCGAGGCCCGTCCGCGCAACGCCATCGCCGAGCTGGTGCGAGTCGGGAGCAGCCGTCACCCCCACCAGCAGTTCAGTCTGGACCGGGCGACGACCGTTCATGTGATCGCGATCGGCGAAGGGTCGGGTGGCGACATGTACGACCACGGCTGGATCGAGAACGCCGAAACCGGTGAAACGGTCTGGGAAATGACCTACCGCGGTACGATCCACGCCGGTGGCGCGAGCAAGAATCGCATGTTCGACGGCACCGTGCGCCTGCCGGCCGGACGCTACGAGCTGCGCTACGAGAGCGACGGGTCGCACGCGTACGGCGATTGGAATGACGATCCCCCCGACGATCCGGAAGGCTGGGGGATCACGCTGCTCCCCGACTCGGG
>DATFGN010000383.1:0-6230 GCA_035249405.1 Gemmatimonadales bacterium | reverse complement strand
GCGGCGCTGTACATCGGGGCGCGGATGCACGACGCGCATCCCGATTCGATCATCGCCCGCCTGGGCCGCCGCGATGCCTACGCCAATTCCGACCGCTTCAACGTGTTTCTCGATCCGTATCACGACCGCCGCAGTGGCGTGTACTTCGGTGTCGACGCTGCGGGCACGCTCTACGACGGCGTGCTCTTGAACGACGACTGGGACGACGATTCCTGGGACGGCGTCTGGGACGGACGGGCGCGCATCGACTCGATGGGCTGGACGGCTGAGCTGCGCATTCCCTACTCGCAGCTGCGCTTCCGGGAAGCCCCGGAGTACGTGTGGGGCGTCAACTTCAGCCGCGACCTGGCGCGGCGTCACGAGCGCGACTTCATCGTGTTCACGCCGAAGAACGGGAGCGGCTTCGTGTCGCGCTTCCCGGATCTGATCGGCATCGAAAACGTGACGCCGCCGCCGCGCCTCGAGGTGCTGCCGTATACACGCGCCCGCGCCGAATTCGCGTCGCACGCGCCCGGCGACCCGTTCAACGACGGCTCCTCGATGTCCCCCGACGCAGGGGTGGACGCCAAAATCGGCATCGGTTCCAACCTGACGCTCAACGCGACGGTGAATCCCGATTTCGGCCAGGTCGAGGTCGACCCGGCGGTCGTCAATCTCAGTGACGTGGAGACGTTCTTTCAGGAGAAGCGCCCGTTCTTCATCGAGGGCTCCTCGATTTTCAATTTCGGTCGCGGGGGGTCCAACAACTACTGGGGCTTCAACTGGGGGGATCCGCAGTTCTTCTATACGCGGCGCATCGGCCGCAACCCGCAGGGCAGTCTGCCCGGCGCCGATTACGTCGATATGCCCGATGGCACGCACATCCTCGGCGCCCTGAAGCTGACCGGGAAGGCGGGATCGAGCTGGAACGTCGGCGCCTTGACGGCGTTGACGCGACGCGAGTTCGCCCGGCTCGATACCTCGGGCGCACAATTCCGCTCCGAGGTGGAGCCGCTGGCCTCCTACACCGTGTTGCGCGCGCAGAAGGAATTCCCCGACGGGCGGCAAGGTCTGGGGTTCATGTCGACGTTCGCTGCGCGTCAGTTCGACGACGCACGGCTGCGCGCCGACGTCGCCAGTGCCTCCGGCGTGTTCGGGGTCGATGGCTGGACTTTCCTCGACCGCTCCAAGACGTGGGTCGTGACCGGCTGGTTTGGCGCGACGAGCGTTCATGGTGATCCGGCGCGCATCAGCTCCCTGCAGCAGAACTCGCAGCACTACTACCAGCGTCCCGACGCGCGCTCGTTCCATCTGGACACGACCGCAACGTCGCTCACGGGTTGGGGCGGCCGGGTGTACGTCAACAAACAGAAGGGCAACTGGTCGTCCAATTCGGCCTTCGGCATCATCTCGCCGGGGTTCGACAACAACGACCTCGGGTTCTTGTGGCGCGCGGGCGTGATGAATGCCCACATCCAAGCCGGCTATTCCTGGACGCAACCGGGCAAAGTGTTTCGCTCGGCCAATACCGGCGGCGCGGTGTTCCGCAGCTGGACGTGGGATCGCGACGTCAGCTGGACCGGAGTGTTCAACTACGGCAACCTGACGTTCCTTAACTACTACGAATTCGGCTGGGACCTCGCCTACAATCCGGAAACGGTAAACGACCGGCGCACGCGTGGCGGACCGCTTTCGCTCAACCGGCCCGGCTATCAGTTCGACGTGTACGCAAACAGCGATGGCCGGAAGTCGATCGTGGCCAGTTTTTCGACCGGCACCTACCAGTCCGCTCAGGACCGCTCGACATACGCCAACGTCAGTGTTTCGGTGCGGCCCGCCTCCAACGTGTCGGTGAGCGTCGGGCCGAGCCTGTCGTGGGAGACGAGCCCGGTGCAGTACGTCACGCAGTACGACGATTCCACGGCCGCGCTGACATTCGGGCGGCGCTACGTGTTCGCGTCGTTCAAGGCGACGGAGCTTTCGGCGTCGATCCGGCTCAGCTGGACCTTCAACCCGAAGTTGTCGCTGCAGTTCTACGGCCAGCCCCTGATCTCGGCGGGCTCGTACTCCGACTACAAGGCGCTGGCCCGTCCCAAGACGTTCGCCTTCGATCACTGGAACGATGGGACCTCCACCTTCGACAGCACGACGTTCACCCCGCCGCAACCGGACTTCAACTTCAAGTCGCTGCGCGGCAACGCGGTACTGCGCTGGGAGTATTTGCCGGGTTCCACGATGTTCCTGGTGTGGACCCAGAACCGCGAGGACATCGAGAACACCGGGTCCTTCAACTTCGGGAATTCGATGCGGCGGCTCACCCGGAGCCGTCCGGACAACATCTTCCTGATCAAGTTGACCTACTGGTGGAATCCATAGGCAGCAACGCCGGTCGGCGCGGGTTGGCCCTCCCAACCCGCCCGTCCGTTGCCGGGCGCCCGTCTTCCACGGCGAATCCGTGACGGGCGTGTAACAGGGGAGTCACAGCGGGGCAGGCCGGCGCCATCGGGAATCATCGGGATGGCGCCGGCCTGTATCTTACAGGCCGTGACCGAGCGCCCCTCTCCACCCAGTCCCGTTCGCCTCGCCGCCATTGACATCGGCACCAACTCGATTCGCTGCGTCGTAGCCGAAGTCGAAAGCGACGGATCCTACCGGGTGCTGGACGAGGAGCGCGAAATGACCCGGCTCGGACACGACCTGTTCCGCCGTGGTCGTCTGGCGGCCGAGCCCATGGAACGCTCGTACGCGGCGCTCTCCAAGATGAAAGCGATCGTGGATGGATTCGAGGTCGCCGAGCTGCGCGCGGTGGCCACGAGTGCGGTGCGTGAAGCGTCGAACGGCCGCGCCTTCTGTCGCGAGGTCCGCCGGCGCTGCGGGCTGAGCGTCGAAATCATCTCGCCGGAAGAAGAGGCGCAACTGGCGCTGCAAAGCGCGCTGCGCCACATGGACCTCGCCGGTCGGTCGCTGGCCGTCGTGGACATCGGCGGCGGCAGCACCGAGATCGTGCTCGCCGCCGGAGCCGTCGTCGATCAGCTGTACACGCTGCCGCTCGGCGCGGTGCGGTTGACCGAGGCCTACGGCGGCGCGGAACCGCTGCGGCGGCGCCGGTGGAAGAAGCTGAAACGCGGCATCGATCGCGTGCTCGACGAGCGCATCGGAACACCGCCCTTCACCCCGGACGTGATGATCGGCAGCGGCGGCACATTTACGAATCTCGCCGGCATTCTGAAGACCGAGCGCGAGGATCCGGACCAGGCCTCGGAACGCAATCTCCAGGGCTACACGATGCGGCGGGCGGAAGTCGTGAGTGTCCTGCAGCGACTGCGCGCCACGCCGCTCGATTTGCGGCGCGGGGTGCCAGGACTGAACCCGCAACGCGCCGACATCATCGTGGCCGGGGCGGCGGTGGTGGCGCGGCTGGCGCGCTGGCTCGGCACGCAGAAGATCATCGTGAACCCCGGCGGGCTACGCGGCGGATTGCTCCTCGCGATGATCGCCGAGCGGGCCGTGCCGGGGAGCGTCACGCCGTCCCGGCCCAAAGACCGCTTCGAGTCGGTGCGGGTGTTCGCGCGCAAGTGTCATTCGAACGAGCGGCACTGCGAACACGTGGCTCGGCTCGCGGGGGAGCTGTTCGATGGCCTGCGGGAGCCGGCCGGGTTACCGCCCGAGGGGCGGGATCTGCTGGTGGCGGCGGCGATGCTGCACGACGTCGGCTACCTGATCAATCATTCTCAGCATCACAAGCACGCCTACCAGCTCATTCAACACGCCGAGCTCACAGGATGGACCGCGCGCGAAGTCGAGCTGATCGCGAACGTGGCCCGCTATCACCGTAAAGCCGCGCCCAAGAAGCGCCATCCGAACTTCGCGCGTCTGGAGCGGAGCGATCGCCGTCTGGTCCGCCGCCTCGCCGCCATTCTGCGGGTGGCCGACGGTCTCGATCGCACGCACACACAGCGGGTGACCGGGGTTGGCGTGGAGCGGGGGCGCAAGACGTTCCGGCTCGTTCTGGCGGCGTCCGCGGATCCGCGCGTGGATCAATGGGAAGCCGAGCGCCGGGCCGGACTGTTCAGCCGCGTCTTCGACACGACCCTGGTCCTGGTTTGGAATCGAGCGGTAGGGGTGACGCGCCGGGTGACGCGCGGTCGACCGCCGCGGCTGCGCCTCGCGGCCGGCTGACCGATGCCGCAATCGTACGTACCGGCGTTTCCGCCCGACCACTACTTGAACCGCGAGCTGTCCTGGCTCGAGTTCAATGCGCGCGTACTTGAAGAAGCGGCGGACGCCACCAATCCGCTGCTCGAGCGGGTGAAGTTCCTGGCCATCTTCAGCAGCAATCTCGACGAATTCTTCGAGGTGCGCGTGGCCGGGCTGCAGCAGCAGCTCTACGCGGGCATCGAGCCTCAGGACTATGCCGTCGACGGGATGGATCCGACCGGCCAGCTCGCGGCCATCGACAAGCGCGTCCGCGAGCTGTTGGCGCTGCAGGATCGGCTGCTGAACGAAGATGTCATGCCGGCGCTCGCCGCGGCGGGCATCGAATGGGTGCGGTACGGAGGCCTCACCGATGAGGAGCGGCGGCACGTTGACGAGCTGTTCCGAACCGGCATCGCCCCGGTGCTGACGCCGCTCGCCATCGATCCAGGTCACCCGTTTCCCTTTGTGCACAACAAGAGCCTGAACGTCGCGCTGCTCGTGGAAAGCATCGATTCGGGTCAGCAGCTGTTCGGAGTGGTCCAGGTGCCCGCCGTGCTCGACCGCGTGGTCCTGTTGCCGGCGGCAGGGGAGCGTGTGCGCTTCCTGCTGCTCGAGGAAATCATCGCGGCGCACCTCGAAGCCCTGTTCGGAGGTTTCCGCGTCGTCGATCACACGTTTTTCCGCGTCACCCGCAACAGCGACCTCACGATCGACGAGGACGAGGCCGAGGATCTGTTGCAGACCATCGAAGACACGCTGCGGCAGGGCATGCGCGGCGAGGCCGTGCGCCTCGAGATTCTGGCGAGCGGCGACGAGCGATTCGCTCAGATGCTGATGGGCGCCCTGGGCCTGGGGGAGCGGGACGTGTTCCGCGAGGCCGGTCCCGTCGATCTGACCGCTCTGATGGCGCTGCATCGACTGGAGCGGTTTCGCGCGCTCCGCGACGAGGCCCTCGTGCCGCGCGTGCCACCGGCCTTTGCGACTTCGGGAAACATGTTCGACGTGATCCGCCAGCAGGACGTGCTCGTCCACCACCCGTACGAATCGTTCGGGTGCGTCGTGGATTTCATCGAGCGCGCAGCGGACGACCCGCAGGTGCTGGCGATCAAGCAGACCTTGTACCGCACCAGCGGGGGGAGCCCGATTCTCGCCGCGCTGGCCCGGGCGGCCCAGAACGGCAAGCAGGTCACGGCTCTGGTGGAGCTGAAGGCGCGCTTCGACGAGGGAAACAACATCGTGTGGGCGCGCGAGCTGGAGCAGGCCGGGGTGCACGTCGTGTATGGCGTGGTAGGACTGAAAACGCACGGCAAGGCGGCGCTGGTCGTGCGACGCGAGCCGGATGGGATCCGACGCTACGTCCATCTGTCCACGGGCAACTACAACCCGACCACCGCCCGCGTCTACACGGATCTCGGTCTGTTCACCGCCAATCCGGATTTCGGGGAAGACGTCAGCGCGCTGTTCAACCTGCTCACCGGCTACTCACAGCGGCGCGACTGGCGCAAGCTGCGCGTGGCGCCGGTCGATCTGCGGGAGCACGTGATCGCGCTGATCGAGCGCGAGCGGCAACACGCCGCGAGCGGCGGCACCGCCCGGATCATCGTCAAAATGAATGCGCTGGTCGAGCCGTCGGTGATCGACGCGCTGTATCGCGCCTCACAGGCCGGGGCACGCATCGACCTGCTGGTCCGGGGCATCTGTTGCCTGCGGGCGGGAGTGCCCGGTGTCTCGGAAACGATCCGCGTGATCAGCATCGTGGACCGGTTCCTGGAGCACAGCCGCATCTTCTACTTCGAAAATGCCGGCAATCCCGAGGTCTACCTGGCCAGCGCGGACTGGATGCCCCGCAATTTCTTCCGGCGCATCGAAGTGATGTTCCCCGTCGAGGATGTGCGGCTGCGGGCCCGGATCGTGGACAGCATCCTGGCCGTGATCCTGTCCGACAACGTCAAGGCCCGGCTGCAACAGCCCGACGGGAGCTACGTACGCGGGCAGCCGCCGGAGGACGCCATCGTTCGGTCGCAAGTCGTGCTGCAAGGCCAGGCGCGGGAATC
>DATFGN010000382.1:0-4763 GCA_035249405.1 Gemmatimonadales bacterium | reverse complement strand
CGAGTCCTCCAAGGCCTTCGCTAAAGCGGTGCTCGCCTGGGCTCGCGTCCCGACCGCGTCCTGCCAGACGTTCACGTCGTTGCCCGCCGCGCTGGACTACATCGCTCACCATGCGGAACCCCTCGTCGTCAAAGCGTCCGGTCTTGCCGCCGGCAAGGGCGCGGTCGTGTGCGCGACCCGGGACGAAGCCTCCCAGGTCGCCCGCGCGATGCTCGAGCAACGATCCCTGGGTGAGGCGGGAGCGGAGATCCTCATCGAGGCGTTCCTCGAAGGCGAGGAGCTGTCGCTGCTCGCACTCACCGACGGCGATCGGCTCGTGCTGCTGCCGGCCGCTCAGGACCACAAACGGCTCGGCGAGGGCGATACCGGACCCAATACGGGCGGCATGGGCGCGTATGCACCGGTGCGCCTCGCGACGCCGGCGCTCCTGGCGCGGGCGCGCCGCGAGGTGTTCGAGCCGACGCTCGCCGAAATGCGACGCCGCGGCACGCCGTATCGCGGCGTGCTGTACGCCGGCCTGATGGTGGCGCCGGACGGGACGCCGTTCGTCCTGGAATTCAATTGCCGCTTCGGGGATCCCGAAACGCAGGTCGTCCTCCCCGTGTTGGCTTCCGGTATCACGGAGCACCTGGGTGCCATCGCCGCCGGCGGCTGGACGCCGGCTGTCGATGCGCTGCCGTCGCAGGGAACAGCCGTGACGACCGTGCTCGCAGCCCGCGGCTATCCCGACGCACCGGAAAAGGGAGCGGCGATCGCGGTTCCGGAGGATCTGGAAGAGGGCATCGTCGTGTTTCACGCGGGCACTGCACGCGATGCGGACGGCACCCTGCGGGTCTCGGGAGGTCGCGTGCTCAACGTCACTGCTCTCGCCCCGTCCCTCAGCGAAGCCGCCACGGCGAGTCGCGCGGCCTGCGAGCGCATTGCCTTCGACGGCAAGGTGTATCGTCGCGACATCGGTTGGCGGGAGCTAGCATCCCGAGCGTAGCGAGGGATCTCGAGGGATCTGGTGAGTATCGACTAGCTTCCATCTCCCGTGCCTGAGCTTCCTGAAGTCGAGACCATTGTACGCGAAGTCGCTCCGCGGCTCGTGGGGCGGCGCATCCGGCGCGCGCACCTGGCCAAGAGCGACGTGCTGCGACGCGTCTCTCGAAAGCGGCTCCTCGCCGCGCTCACCGGGAACACGGTGATCGCCGCCACGCGGCGCGCCAAGCACGCCGTGTTTCAGCTCAAGACTGGTCAACGCATGGTGATTCAGCCGCGCATGACGGGCTCGCTGATCGTCCACGAGCCGGGGTGGTCGGACGAGGATTCCGGATACGCTGTCCTGACCTGCACGCTCACGGGCGGCGACGTGTTCGTTTACCGCGACGTCCGGCGCCTGGGCACCGTGTGGCTGCTCGATGAGCGTGGCTGGGCTGCCTACACGGCCCGGATCGGACCGGAGCCGCTCGAGCCCGAGTTCACACCCGCGTTGTTCGCGGCGGCGCTGGCGCGCACGCGCGTCGCGGTGAAGAAGGCGATCATGGACCAGGGCCTCCTGGCGGGAGTCGGCAACATCTACGCCAACGAGGCCCTGTTCGACGCCACGATCGACCCCAGCCGCTCCGCGCGCAGCCTGAGCCGAGCCGAAAGCGACACCCTCCACGCGGCCATCGTCGACGTGCTGCAGCGCGCGCTCAAGGCATCGGGGACGACGGTCCGCGACTACCGCACCGGAACGGGGGAGCGCGGGCGGTTTCAATTCGAGCTGAAGGTGTACGATCGGGGCGGCGAGCCGTGCCGGCGCTGCGGGCGTCGTCTCGTCACCACACACGCCATCGACCTGCGACAGACGACCCTGTGCGCGTTCTGCCAGCGTTAGGATCGTGTCAACGCGCCTTTCGCGCGGCCGGCCGCATCGGGTAAGCTCAATGGCATCGCTCTTTCCCTCCTGCGAGGTTCGTTCATGCGACGATTGATTCTGGTTGCGTGGCTCCTCTCCCTGCCGGGAGCGGGGCAGGCCCAGGAGCCATCACCCGGCGAGCAACTGCCCGTGGTCAAACGCGTGCTGCCGAACGGGATGACGTTCCTGTTTCTGCGTCGCGGTGGCGCCCCCACCGTTTCGTTCGTGACCCATTTCCGTGCTGGCGGCGTGGACGAATGGACTGGGATTTCCGGCACCGCCCATCTGTTCGAGCACATGTTGTTCAAGGGCTCGCACAGTATCGGAACCACGAACGACGCAGCCGAGCAGGTGCTGTTCCCGGTGATCGACGCCGTGGCCGATTCGTTCACCGCCGAGTTTCGCAAGGGCAGTGCGACCGACAGCGCGCGGCTGGAATCGCTGCGCGACCGCCTCAAGCAGTTGGAAGATTCGGCCCGCAGCTTCGTGGAATCCAACGAGCTGGACCGCATCCTCACCGAGAACGGGGCCCAGTTCCTGAACGCCTCCACGAACAACGATGTCACCAACTACTACTTCGCGCTGCCGTCGAATCGCGCCAAGCTGTGGTTCCTGCTCGAAAGCGACCGGATCAAGCACCCCGTTCTGCGCGAGTTTTACTCCGAGCGGGAGGTCGTCATGGAGGAGCGGCGCCTCCGAGTGGAAACACAGCCCGGCGGGTTGTTGCGGGAAGAGTTTCTTCAGGCGGCCTTCCGGGCACATCCCTACGGCCGCCCGGTCGTCGGCGTGGCGAGTGAGATTCAGGCCGTCACGCGCCGCTCGGCGGAGGAGTACTTCAAGCGATTCTACGGGCCTAACAACGCGGTCGTGGCCATTGTGGGAGATATCAACGTGGACACCATGGCCGCGTGGGCCGATCGCTATTTCGCCGACATTCCCGCGGGCGAGCCGCACCGGCCCGTGGTCACCCAGGAGCCGCCACAACACGGGGAACGCCGCATCGAAGTCGAATACGACGCCAATCCCCAGGTCCTGATCGGGTACCACGTACCCAGCGGCGAGCATCCCGATGCCGCCGCGCTGACGGTCCTGTCGGCGATTCTCACCGGGGGCCGGACTTCCCGTCTCTACCAGCGACTGGTGATCCAGGACCGCGTCGCCACGACCATCGGCTCCGGCATGGTCCCGGGCCAGCTCTACCCGCGGCTGCTGCAATTCAACGGGGTCCCGATCGCCCCCCACTCCACGCAGGAGATCGAAGCGGCCGTGTACGACGAGGTGACCCGGCTCGAGCGCGAGCCGCCGACCGACTACGAGCTGCAACGGGTGCGCAATCAGGTACAGGCCAGCGCGATTCAGCGCCTGCAGAACAATTTTGGGCTCGCCTTCCAGCTCTCCTCGAGCGAGGCCCTGTGGTACGATTGGCGCCAGACGTTCCGTTTCCAGACGGCGCTCGCCCGCGTCACCGCGGCCGACGTCCAGCGGGTGGCCCGGACGTACCTCACCAAGAGCAATCGCACGGTCGCCACGCTGGCCCGGCCGGCCGCCACCGCTGCTACCGGAGGGAACCCGTAATGCGCGCGCCTCTCGTTTGCGGCATGCTGCTCGCCGCGGCCTCCGTTCCTTCCCTCGCCGCCGCGGCGCAGCAACCCGGCGACGCGAAGGCCCAGGTTCAGGCGCTGCAGTTCGCTCCGCTGCGGTTCAACCCCCCGGCGCCCAAGCGGGTCGTGCTCTCCAACGGGGTGCCCGTGTACCTGCTGCAGGACCACACCCTGCCGTTGCTCGACGTGGAGATTGTGTCCAAGGCGGGCGTCGGCAACCTGCCCGACTCGCTGTGGGGGGTCGGCTGGCAGGCCGACAACCTGATGCGCACCGGCGGCACGACGCGTCTGTCGCCCGATTCGGTCGACAAGTTGATCGATTTCTACGCGCTGGCCGTGAACATCTCGACCGGCAACGAGCAGAGTAACGCGTCGTTTGCGGGACTCTCCCGATACCGGGACCAGATGCTCGAGCTGGGGTTCGATTTGCTGCGCAATTCACGCAACGACTCGGCGCGGGTCCGCATTACCGCCGACCAGCAGCTCGAGAACTGGCGCCGCCGCAACGATCAGCCGGGCTCGATCCTGAACCGCGCCTGGAGCCAGGTGATGGTGGGCGATCATCCCATCGGCCGCTCGCTCGTCACCCCCGACGAGGTCTCGGGATTCACCCCCACGCGCTTCCGCTGGACCCAACAGCGGATCTTTTGCCCCCAGAATCTCCTCATCGGCGTCTCAGGCGATTTCGACGAGCGCAGCCTGATCGCCAAGCTGGAGAGCCTGTTCCGCGGCTGGGCCGCCTGCCCACCCGGGCTACGGCCGATTCCGCCGTTGCAGGTCACGCGTGGCCCGCGCACCGTGTTGATCGAGAAGGACGTCAACCAGACCAACATTCGCATGGGGCACTCCGGCGGCCTCAAAGTCGCCAACACCCCCGATTACTTCGCCGCTGAGGTGGCCGATTTCCTGCTCGGTGGCGGTGGCGGCTTCAATTCGCGTTTGCTGCAGCGCGTGCGGTCCGACTCGGGATTCGCCTACAGCGTCTTCTCGAGCTGGGGCGCCGACACCAGGCGCGAGGATGTGTTCTTCGCCGGCGCGCAGATCCGCGCCGAGAAGACGGTCGCCGGAGTCGCGTTGATGCGGCAGATCATCGCGTCGATGGCCACCGAGCCGGTCACGCCGCGCGACGTGAAGCTGGCGCAAGACAACGAGGTCAACAGCTTCGTGTTTCAGTTCGACAGCCCGGGCCAGATCGTGGCTACGCAGCTCGGGTACGCCGTCGATGGCCTGCCTGCCAACTGGTTCAATCTCTATTTGGAAGGCATTCAGGCCGTGACGCC
>DATFGN010000381.1:0-6791 GCA_035249405.1 Gemmatimonadales bacterium | reverse complement strand
CGGACCGGCGCCATCGCCTGCCTGGCAGCGGTGGCTCATGGATACGATCACCGCCGAGATGCATGCCCTGCCTCCGATGATGGAGGACATTGCCGCCGTGCTGGGTGGACCGGCCGGTGAGCTGCGGGCGATTACGGTATTCACGCTCCCCCGCGCGGCGGCCAGGACCCAGACCCGCGTATTGGGGTTCGTGACCGGCATCGACGCGCTGCAACCGTACTTCCAGTTCGTGGATTCGAGCGCCCCGCTGCTCCCGCGCGCGCTCACCGGCGGCGTAACGATCGATTCGATCGGATCGGTGGTCGTGCGCGACGCGCGCGGCGTGCCGCTCTATCACAGCGCGATGCAATATCCGTCCACCATCACCGGCCACGACACGCTGGGCAGCTTCGTCGCCAATCTCCAGGTCGATGTGTCGCTGCGACCGGAAATCGCCGGTCGGCTCGTGATCGGCGGCTTGCCCCGGTCGCGCCTGCCGCTGCTGGTGGCGCTGTTCGCCCTCACCGCCGGGCTGATCGTGATCGCCCTGATCCAGCTGCGGCGCGAATACGACCTCGCCTCGCTGCGAACCGATTTCGTTTCCGGCGTCTCTCACGAGCTGCGCACGCCCCTCGCGCAGATCCGGATGTTCGCCGAAACGCTGATCCTGGGACGCGTGCGCAGCCAGGACGAGCGGCAACGCTCGCTGGAGATCATCGACCAGGAGGCCCGCCGGCTGGCGCACCTGGTCGAGAACCTGTTGCACTTCTCGCGCTCCGAGCGGCAGTCGCTGCGCGTGGCTCCCGTGCCGATGGTGCTTGGGCCGGCGATTCGAGCGGTGCTCGAGAGCTTCTCGCCCCTGTCCGACACGCGCCAGGTCCGACTGGCCACGCATCTGAGCGACGGCCTGGTGGCCCGGGTGGACGAGGGCGCGCTGCGCCAGATGCTCCTCAACCTGCTCGACAACGCGGTGAAGTACGGTCCGGATGGACAGACGGTGACGGTCGGGACCAATCCCGCCGGTGACCGCGTGCAGCTCTGGGTCCAAGACCAGGGACCCGGCATCCCTCCGGAGGGCCGCGACCGCGTCTGGGATCAATTCTGGCGGCTGGACCGCGACCGTGGCTCGGCCATCGCCGGGACGGGGATCGGCCTCTCGGTGGTCCGCGAGCTCGCCGCCCTGCACCGTGGGCGCGTCTGGGTGGAGATGGCGCCGGGCGGTGGTGCCCGCTTCGTCATCGAGCTCCCCGCGGCCGAGCTGGCACCGTCCGCTGCAGCGACTCCAGCCGCACCACCCGTTCCTGCTCGGGTCGACACATGAAACGCGTGCTGGTGATCGAGGACAATCGCGACCTCGCTTACGGGTTGCGCAACAACCTCGAGATCGAGGGCTATGAAGTCGACGTCGCGGAGGACGGCCCCAACGGCCTCCTGCGGGCACGAACGGGTGCCCCCGATTTGATCATCCTCGATCTCATGCTGCCCGGTATGGACGGCTTCCGCGTGCTCCGCTCCTTACGCGAGGAAGGGCGCCGGACCCCCGTGCTGATCCTGACGGCGCGGGGGGAGGAAGCGGACAAGGTGCGCGGCCTGCGTCTGGGGGCCGACGACTACGTGACCAAGCCATTCGGGGTCCTCGAGCTCCTGGCCCGCGTCGAAGCCCTGATGCGCCGGGCCACGGTGGTGACGTCGACCCCTGAAGCCGAGCCGCTGGTCGAGCGCTTCGGCGATGTGGAAGTGCAGTGCGCGTCGCGCACGGTGCTGCGGCACGGCCAGC
The DNA here is from genome assembly GCA_035249405.1 of Gemmatimonadales bacterium. Lineage (GTDB taxonomy): Bacteria > Gemmatimonadota > Gemmatimonadetes > Gemmatimonadales > GWC2-71-9 > DASTHG01. Next base: position 5,035 of record DATFGN010000381.1, on the reverse strand, counting down.
CCGTCCCCCTCACGCCCAAGGAGTACGAGCTGCTGCTGGCGCTGATTCGCCGACGTGGCGCGGTGGCGAGCCGGGTCGAGCTGCTTACCGAAGTCTGGGGCTACAGCGCCGCCGTGCTGTCCCGCACGGTGGACACGCACGTCGCCGAGCTGCGCCGCAAGCTCGAGGACGATCTGCAGGCGCCGCGACACATCCTGACGGTCCGCAAGGCGGGATACCGACTCCAGACCTGAGGAACATCGTCCATGAAAACTGCGCTGTTGATCCTGGCCGGGTTCGTGATCGCGGGCGGTCCGCCCACCGGGGAGGAAGTCGTCCGCAACATGCACGACCGCTATGCGGGCAAGTGGTATCACACGCTCACGTTCGTGCAGCACAACACGGCCTATCTGCCGGGTGACAGCGTCGAGCGCTCGATCTGGTTCGAGCGCGCGTCGATCCCGGGAACGTTGCGCATCGATTTCCGGGATGGACCGACCACGCCGACCGGCAATGGCATCCTGTTCTCCAACGATTCCCAGTATGTCGTGCAGGGCGATACGGTCACGCAGCGGACCGCCTTCATTCATCCCCTGATGGTGCTGGGATTCGACGTCTATGCCCAGACGGTCGACCGGACGCTGGGGCAGCTGCGACAACTCGGGTTCGATCTCGCGACCGTGCACGAGGACACCTGGCAGGGACGCCCGGTGTGGGTGGTGGGCGCGAAAGCCGGTGACCTGCATACACGGCAGTTCTGGGTCGACCGCGAGCGGCTGGTATTCGTCCGCATGCTCGAACCGGGCCGTCGCGACACAACGGCGACGACCGAGACGCAATTCAACGACTACCGCGCTTTCGGCGGCGGCTGGGTGTCCGCCCAGGTGCTGTTCATGGCGAACGGGCAACGGCGCTGGCTGGAGGAGTATGCCGACATCAAAACTGACGTGGCGATCGAGCCCGACGTGTTCGACGTGCGGCGCTGGAAGGAGACGAAATAGCGCTTAGGGCGCGCTGCTCACCGCCGCGTCGAATAGCCGCATGATGCGGCGGGTCGCCGCGAGCGGCGCCTCGGTCAGGTTGGTGGTCACCGCGAACACGATGCGCGAGTCGCGGTCCACGCCGAACGCGGTCGTGCCGCCGACCGACCCGCCGCCGTGGAACACCCAGCGGTGCCCGAGCGTGTCGGTCGTCACGAACCAGCCGATACCGTATCCGGTCGGGTCCCCGGTACGCGTGCGCTGGGTTGTAAACAGCAAATCCAGCGTCTCGGCCTTGAAGAATCCCGGCCGGACAAACGCCGAGCCGAACCGCACCAGGTCTTCCGCCGTCGAGAGAAACCCGCCCCCCGCCCACTTGTAGCTGTTATCGACCGCCGCAGCCGGCCGGAACGCGGTTCCGGTCGAGTCGGCATCGTAGAATCGCGTCCGATCGGGAATCAGGCTGTCGGCTCGATCTGGCGCCGTGTGCGTGAGGCCCAGCGGCAGCAGCACATTCTGACTCACATAGGCGAGAAACAGGTCTCCGGACGCGCCTTCGATCACGGCCGACACCAGATTCCAGCCGTAGCTGGAATACGAGAACCGCGTCCCCGGCTCGAACAAGAGTGAGTCGTTTTCAAAAATTGTGAGCCCGTCGCGGACCGAAGCGAACGGGCGGTTGAGCATGAACTCGTCCCCTCGATAGTGCCGGATACCGGCCAGGTGGCCCGCTGCCTGCCGCGTCGTAATCGGCCACGGCTTCTGGGGAAAATACGGCACGTAGCGCTGTACCGGAGCATCGAGGTCGAGTTGCCCCTGCTCGACGAGCATCGCAACGGCGGCCGCCGACAGTGGCTTGGAGACGCTCCCGATCCGGAACTGCGTCGTGCGGGTGACCGGGACGTGACGCTCCAGATCGGCGAAGCCGAACGACTCCGACCACACGAGCTTCCCGTCCACCGCGATGGCCACCTGCATCCCCGGGATGCGCGCCAGCAGGCTGTCGCATACCAGCTGCTCGGCCGTCGCAATGACGGCGCGATACTGGGCTTCGGCCGCCGAGACCGTGGAAGGGCAAGCTGCCGTTTGACCTGCAGCCACCGCGGGAGCCAGCCCGGCCAGTAACGCCGCCGCCGACAGCCACCGTGTGCAATCGAACCGACCGAGCGCGTCTCTCATGGCTGAACAATCTGTCCCAACCATCAAGGGGGAGCAATGAGACCGCTGATCGCCGCACTCGGGGTGCTCGGAGCGCTGGCCGCCGGGTGCATGAACGCTTCGGCGCCGGCCGAACGTCGCGCCGAGCTGGACCGCACTTCCGGCTATGGCCTGGTGGATGCCCGCGGCGACATGGGCGCCCCCAAAGCCGCCGCTATCACCGCGAACGACGCGACCGAGGCGCAAGGCGCAGCCGGCCTCCAGCTTCCAGGCGCAACCGACGTCCTGCCTAATCTCATCATCCGGGCGGGCACCGCGTCGATCCAGGTCGATTCACTGGACCGCGCCATGGCGCTGGCGCAGGCGCTGGCGCGGCGGGTCGGTGGATTCGTGGCCGGGAGCGCCACGCAGGCGGGCCAGGGTCAGCTGCACTCGGCATCCCTGGAAATCCGCATGCCGGCCGAGCGCTTCGATGAGGCCGTCGAAGGCCTGCGGCCGCTCGGCAAAGTGGAGTCCGTCAACATCAGCGCTCAGGATGTCGGGGAGGAGTACGTCGACGCCAACGCCCGGATGATCAACGCCCGGCGTCTGGAGGAGCGGCTGATCGAGCTCCTGGCCCGGCGCACGGGGAAGCTGGGCGACGTGCTCGCTGTGGAGCACGAGCTGGCTCGCGTGCGCGAAGAGATCGAGCGTTACGAGGGGCGGTTGCGCTACCTGCGCAGCCGCGCGGCCGTGAGCACGCTCACCCTCAACGTGCACGAGCCGATTCCGGTCGTCGACCAGGGCTCTCGAGGGGTCGTGGCCGACGCCGCCCGACAGGCCTGGCGCAACCTGATCGCGCTGATTGCGTTCGTGGTCGAGTCGCTGGGCGTGGTGATCCCCTTGGCCGTTGTCGCGTGCGGCGGATGGCTGATCGCGCGTCGGTTCCGTCGCCCGCCACCCAAACCGGCCGCCGCCTAAAAGAAAAACGAGCCGGGCTGGAGCATCCCAGCCCGGCTCGTCTGCAGCAACAATGATTATCCCGCGAAGCAGTAGCTGCAGCCCGCCTTCTGCGCGCGGTTCACGGCCCACACGCCGGACGGCACGACCTGGATCGTGGGGATCACCGCGGCCTTCCAATCCTGCTGGACCTGCTCCGCGGTCATGTTCATCTTCGCTGCCGCCTGCATGCTGTAGAACTTGATGGCCATGTTACACACGCCCATCAGCACGCCTGCCGCCAGCAGCTGATCGATCCCCATACCGGGAATCGGCAGCTTATCGGGCGGCGCCTTGAAGAGGTAGTTCCGGACCGACGGTGCGCCGGTTCCCGGATCGTTGATGTTGAACATTTCGCCGAACTTGTACTTCGCCCAGGCGTCGTCGGTCATGGCGAACGGAATGGCCGCATGACGCAGCACGATCACGACGCTCGTGTCCGAGTCCTTGGCACCGGTCTCTGCGTTGGTGATGTAGAACACCCGCGACCACGCGAAGGCGAAGCCACCGTTGGGTTCGGGCGCATCGTACACCTGCCGGTACTGTCCCTTGATCTTGCCCAGCCAGGCGGTCAGTGCCGGGTCCTGCGGCGACGTCCCAGCCCCGGTCGCCGGCGCGGGATAATCCTGGGCCGCGAGACGATTGGGGACGAGCTGACCCAGGCCGAACGCAGCCGCCGTGGCGGCTACGCGGCCCAGAAACCCGCGCCGAGGGGTTGGAAGCTGCGGATCGAACATGGTGTCATCCTCCGAAACGTGAAGTGAAACGGCCAAAATCCGTCACTGGGGAGGCCGTGGGGGAGGGGAAGCAGCATTCGTCGGATAGGCGACGTCCGGCGGCGGGTCCCCCTTGGGCCAATCGTTTTCCTTCCCGGCAAAGTCCGGTCGCGGTTGCGAGACGACGTAGCGCGCGACATCGAAGGCCTGCTGATCGCTGAGCGTGCCGGGGCGATCGAATGGCATGTTGTCCCGGATGAACGACGCGGCGGTCCGCACCCGGGCCATGCCGGCGCCGATGTTGAACGACTCCGGGCCCCACACTGGCGGAGCGGCCACGGTCCCCTGCCCTTTGTCGCCGTGGCACCGGACGCATTCCGTCACGTAGGTGCGCTGACCGGCGGCGCTGTCCGGGGTCAGCGATGCGAAGCGCTGCAGCCGCGTGCTCGGTGTCGGGCGGCCCACGGGCGTGTTCCAGGAGAGGAACGCCAGATAGGCGACCATGTCCCGCATGTCCTTCCCATCCGGTGGCAGCACCGTCCCGTTCATGCTGCGGCGAAAGCAGTCGTTGATGCGATCTTCGATCAGCTCGACGGCCCCGCGACGGCTGCGGTACTGGGGAAAGCGTGCATACACCCCAACCCAGGATCCGTTCTCACGCCGCCCCACGTCGAGGTGACAACTGGTGCAGCGCAACGCGTTGCCGACGTGATCCGGGAGACTCTCCCGCGTGGCGGTCAACAGTGCCATCCCGCGGCGCGCGGACGCGCCGAAGGCATCCTGTGGAATCTCCGAGTCGCCGGGCGCAGTCGCCCGGGCGGCTGGCGGAGCGGATTGCACACTGCAGGCTGACCCACCGGCGAGAACCAATCCGAACACGATGCGGGGGAGCTGGTCGATCCGAACCATCGCTCGGGAACCTAGCGTGTGACTCGGGCCATGCAACCCGCGTCACTTGACGCTTCCCCCGGCCCGGTTCATATCACGGCCGTGACTCGCTTCGGGTGCGGATTCCTGTTGGCCGCGACCCTCGTTGTGGCCGGCAATCGGCTCGCGGCCCAGTGCCCTGACGGGACTCCGCCACCCTGTCGGCGCGCCGCGCCCGCCGGTCCGCGGCATGCGATGGCGGCCGTCGATTCCGCGACGGCGCTCATCGCGCCGCTGACCCCCGTCGGGGCAGACACCGCCCTCCGTCGCCTGGCGGCGACCTTCGCGGCGGTCATC
>DATFGN010000380.1:0-4070 GCA_035249405.1 Gemmatimonadales bacterium | reverse complement strand
CTCCACCATCCTCCACCAACCTCCACAACCTCAGTCGGCCTTTCCCCACAAGCGCGGAACAAGTCTTAGCAGTCCAAAGCCGCTCACCAGGAACACCCCCAGCCACATGAGTCCCTGCGGCGTGCGTCCGTAGATGAAACTGCCGGTTCCGAACAATGCGGCATAAATGAACGCGCAGCCCAGCACCCATCCCAGCAGGGATCGGGACATGCTGTCCGGCGACGCCGGGAGACCGGACTCGCGGCGGATCGCCTCCCACCCGGGGCCGGCCGGGCGGACCAACTTGTAGAAGGACAGCAGTGTCGCGCGATCGGTGGGTGGTGCGAGATACGCCACTGCCACCCATACGACAGTCGTGGCGGCGACCGTCAGAATTAGGGAGATGTGTCCGGGCACCGGATGCCCCGCCCGCGCCGCGATCGCGAATCCGATCGCCACGAGGAACGAGCTGATCATCGCGGCCACTTCGCTCCAAGCGTTGACACGCCACCAGAACCAGCGCAGCAGGTAGATCAGTCCGGTTCCGGCCCCCACCGAGAGAATCAAGTCGAAGGCCTGTTTCGCCGTCCCCAGGGCATACGTGACGAGCGCCGCGACAATCATGAGCAGGCCCGTGGTCACCCGTCCGACGAGCACGTAGTGCTTTTCAGTCTCGCCCTTCTTCAGGAAGCGACGGTAGAAGTCGTGGACGAGGTAGGAGGTTCCCCAGTTGAGATGCGTCTCGATCGTCGAGCGATACGAGGCCAGCATGCCGGCGATCATGAAGCCCAGAAACGGCGCCGGCAGAAACCGGTACATCGCCGGGTATGCCATGTCGTTGCCGAGCAGGCTCGGGTCGATGTTGGGATAGGCCCGCGCGATGTCGGAGAGCTGCGGATAGATGATCGTCGATGCCAGGGCGACCAGGATCCACGGCCACGGCCGCAGCGCGTAGTGCATCACATTGAAGAGCAGCGTGCCCACCACGGCGTCCTTCTCCGTACGTGAGGCGAGCATGCGCTGCGCGATGTAGCTGCCGCCGCCGGGCTCCGCGCCGGGATACCACACCGACCACCACTGGATCGTGAGCGGAATAATGAGCACCGACAGGGTAAGTCCCCAGTCGCCGAAATCAGGAATCAGCCGCAGCGTCTTGGGATCGATCTTCGCGATCAGGCCGGAGATGCCGCCGACCTCGGGTTGGCTCAGGGCGAAGTAGGCGAGCGCAAAGGTCGCGGTCATGGTGATGCCGAATTGAATCGAGTCGGTGACCAGCACGCCCCACAGACCCGACACGGATGCGAAGAACACGGTGACCACGCCCATGAGCAGCAGCGTTTTCTCCATCGGCCAGCCCAGCACGATGTTGGCGATCTTCGCCGCGGCGAGATTCACCGTCGCCATGATCACGCAGTTGAAGAACAGGCCGAGATACACGGCGCGAAAGCCGCGCACGAAGGTCGCCGCCTTGCCCGAGTAGCGTAGCTCGTAGAACTCGAGATCGGTCAGCACATTCGACCGGCGCCACAGCCGGGCGTAGAAGAACACCGTCAGCATGCCCGTCAGCAGGAACGACCACCACAGCCAGTTCTCTGCCACGCCGCTCTCGCGTACCATGTTCGTGACGAGGTTCGGGGTGTCGGTCGAGAAGGTCGTGGCCACCATCGATACGCCGACCAGCCACCAGGGGGCGGCCCGGCCGGACGCGAAGAACTCGGTGGTGTTCTTGCTCGCGCGCCGGAAAAAGAACAGGGCGGGCAGGAACGACACCGCGATCGAGATGATGATGACGGTCCAGTCAGCGCTCGTCAGGTGCATGGGGGCCCAAGATAGGGACCGCCTCCGCTCGCGCAACGCTGCACCACATGCCACATTTTGGCCCATGCGACTCGCGACTTTGATCCTGCTGCTCACGGGCCTGCTGGCACCGGCTCAACACCGTCAGGCGGTGCCGCCCACCCTGAACCTCATGCCCGTACCGCGCTCGGTCGCCCTGCGAGAAGGAGGCGGGCGACTGATTGTGGACAGCACCTTCGCGGTCGCGATTGTCGGTACCTCCACGGGACGGCTGGAACGGGGCGTGACCCGGGCACTGGCGCGCCTCGCCAAGCGGACCGGCGTCAGTGTGAAACGGTTCGCTGGGGCAGATTCCACCAGCATCCGGCTCGTGATCACGGCGCGTTCTCCCGGACAGGCGATCCAGACCGAGATGGAGGACGAGTCCTACACACTGAGTATCTCCGCCGAGCGTGCGTCCCTCGTCGCGCCGACGGTGGTCGGCGTGCTGCATGGGCTCGAGACGTTGCTCCAGCTCGTCGCCATGGACGGCCCCGTGGTCTATCTGCCGGCCGTGCTCATCGAGGACGCGCCGCGCTTTCCGTGGCGCGGCTTGCTCGTGGATGCCGGACGCCACTTCGAGCCGGTGGAAGTGATCGAGCGCACGCTCGACGGGATGGCCGCCGTGAAGCTCAACGTCCTGCACTGGCACCTCTCGGAGGACCAGGGATTCCGCGTGCAGAGTCTGCGCTATCCGCGCCTGCAGCGGCTGGGTTCGGATGGCCTGTTCTATACGCAAGCGCAGATCCGGGCGGTCGTCGCCTACGCGCGGGATCGCGGCATCCGGGTGATTCCCGAGTTCGACATGCCGGGTCATACGACGTCGTGGTTCGTCGGCTACCCGCAGTTCGCCAGCGGCCGCCCTCCCTATCAGATCGTGCGCACCTGGGGCGTGTACGACGCCACGTTCGATCCCAGCCGCGAAGAGGTGTACCGGTTCATCGACGGATTCATCGGGGAGATGAGCGCGCTGTTCCCGGATCCGTACTGGCATATCGGCGGCGACGAGGTGAACGGGAAGGAGTGGGACGCCAACACGGGCATCCGGCGCTTCAAGCGGCTGCACAGTTTCGCCGACAACGCCGCGCTGCACGCCTATTTCAACCAGCGGCTGGCCCGCATCCTCGAGCGCCACGGCAAGCGGATGATCGGGTGGGACGAGATCCTGAACCCCAATCTGCCGGCCAGCGCCGTGGTGCAGTCATGGCGGGGCATCGAGTATCTCCCGCAAACGGTGCGCTCGGGGCACCATGCGATCATGTCGGCGCCGTACTATCTCGACCAGCAGTACTCGGCCGAAGACCACTACGTCGACCCGGTCCCCGATTCGCTCGGCCTCACGCCCGAAGAAGCCGCGCTGGTGATGGGGGGCGAAGCCTGCATGTGGGGTGAGCACATCGGACCCGAAACGATCGACTCGCGCCTCTGGCCGCGATTGGCCGCCGTGGCGGAGAAGCTGTGGTCGAGTGCTGCTGTTACCGACGTGCACGACATGTACCGTCGCCTGCGCGTGGTCAGCACCAGACTGGAGGAGCTGGGCCTGGGGCACGACGCACACAGCGATCGCCTGTTGCGGCGAGCGGTCCCCGATGGCCCTGACTTCCAGGCGCTGCAGGCGTTGCTGGCCGTCTCGCAACCCGTGACCTTCGGCCAGCGCCATCAGCTTCAGGTCGGCATGAACCAGCAGACCCCGCTCACCGGACTCGTGGACATGGCGCGACCCGATCCACCGGCGCGCTGGAACTATCTGACGCTGATCGAGCGGTTTCTGGCCGACAGCGGCCACACACGGGCGTTGGGCGATTCCTTGCGGCAGGCGTTTGCGAGTTGGCGGGCATTGGCGCCGGCGATTCAGGCGGCCGCCACGCGCGTGCCGCTCGCCGAACAAGGCGTCCGCGCGGCGAACGCGCTGGCGCGTGTCGGGACCGTGGGTCTCGCTGCGATGGATCGCTTGAGCGGGGCGATCGTCCCCACACGGGCCTGGCAGGACTCGGCGCGCGCCGAGCTCAATGCGACCGCGCGTTCACAGGGATTGCTCCGTCTGGCCGTGGTTGACGTGGCGCGGTGGCTGGTCGAGATGGAGCGGGTCAAGCCCTAGTCGTGCATCTCCCGACGCACATCCTGTCCGGTTGGGTGGTGGCGAGCCTCGTGCCGAGCCTCTCGCCCCGTGAGCGCGCGCTCGCCATGGTGGCGGCCACCGCCCCCGATCTGGACGGGCTCGCGATCGTGGCGGGCAGGGAAGCGTTCGAGACCTA
>DATFGN010000379.1:0-3551 GCA_035249405.1 Gemmatimonadales bacterium | reverse complement strand
AGGGGGGAGGGGCACGACCGTCCCGGTGCCGATTCGGCGCGCGTTGCGCGACTGCTCACCGCGCTCGCACAGTCCGATCCCGTCGTCTGCGACCTGATCGGCGACCAGCTCGGCAATTTCTGGATGAGCAGCGATGAGCCGCGGTTGGGGCGGTTTGCGGACGCGCCCGACGTCCAGGGCACGAAGGACTCGCTGGCCGGAACGATTACCGATCCCCGCGCCATCGCATTGCTGCAGGCAAACATGGCCACGGACAACGCGTGCGTGCGCCGGGTCGCCGCCAAGCTCCTGGGAAACAGCCGCGTCTCCGCAGCCGTGTTAAGTCGGTTGCTCGATGATGCGCAGCCGCGCGTGCGCGAGAGCGCAGCCTACGCCGCGGGCGTCGGAGCGCATCGTGAGACTCGGGGCGCGCTCGAGCGTCGCCTGGAGGACAGCGAAGCGGCCGTCGCGGCGATGGCCGCCTGGGCATTGGGGCAGGTGCAGGATCCCGCATCGGCCCCGGCATTACAGCAGGCCGTGCAGAGGGCGGCGCCCCGCGTGCGTCTCGCAAGTGTCTGGGCGCTGGGCCAGTTCGAGGACGCGCGCTTCGCGAAGGACGTGATGCCGCTGCTGCGCGACAGCGATCCGGGCATGCGCGTCATCGCCGCCGAGGCGCTGGGACGGATGAGGAGCCACGGCGTGGGCCAGGCGTTGATCGGGGTGCTCACCGACCGCAGCGCCCTGGTGCGGCGCACAGCGGTCAATGCGCTGAGCAACATCGAGGAGCGATCGGCAGCCGGGCCGCTCGAAGGCCTGCTCCTGAACGATCCCGATCCGGACGTCCGGCGCGAATGCGCCAATGCCCTGGGGAACATCAGTCTGCCGCGTTCGCTCGAGCCGCTGGCGCGCGCGCTGGACGATCAGGACCAGGGCGTCCGGCGCGAGGCGGCCAATGCCATCGGCAACCTCGATGAGGTCGCGAAGGCGCCGCCGGCGCTGATTCGGGCGACGAGCTCAACGGACGTCGATCTTCGGCGGAACGCCACGGACGCCCTCGCCAACATCGGCGATCCGGCTGCCCTGCAGGCGCTGCTCGCACGGCTGAGCGATGACGAGAAGGACATCCGGCTCGCCGCTGTAAAGGGACTGGGCGAAATGAACGTCGCCGCCGCGATCCCCGGGTTGACCCGGGCGCTGAACGACCGCGATCCCGAAGTGCGACAGGCTGCGGCGGAGGCGCTCGGCAACCAGGAGCACTAATTCGGGTCGGCTGGCGCGCCAGCGCCGGTGAGCGGTACCTTCGCCGGACTGTTTTCCTTGAGGAAGTGATGCGTCCGTTTTCCCTCGGCGTGACCACGCTGGTGCACGGGTTCTTCGCCATGGCCTGGGTGGCCCTGGTGCTCGATGTGGGTTCGCCGAGCTTCAACCTGTCCATGCCGCAGTGGGGCGCCACCGAGGCCGTGGTCTATATCGCCCTGCTGTTCACGGCCTCCGCCGCTCTGGGGGTCGTGTCCCACACCATCTCGCGTGGCGTGTTTCATCGCTTCAAAGAGCGCTGGGCCATGGAAGTGCTCGTCAGTGCCGCGGTCCAGAAGCGCTTCACCGCGTTCGGTGACGTCGAGACATTCCCGGGGGGCCCGAGCTACGCCGAAGTGCTCAAGGCCGAGGGTCCCGATCGGGTCCGCAAAGCAGGTGGCTTTCTGCAAGCGCTCGAGTATCAGCTGCTCGGCCGGGCGCCCGAGGTCTGGCGGGGGATTCAACCGGTCCGCGACCAGTACCGTCTCGCGCGCGGTTTCATTCTGACCTCGGCGGCGTTTGCCCCCGTGTTGCCGCTGTGGGCGCCGGTGGTGGCGCTCGACAGCCTGGGAACGATCGGCCCGTTGCCGATCGTGCGCACCCAGCTGTTCCTGCTGAGCGTGCTGGCCTCCGCCGTGTGCTACATCGCGTTCCGTGAGCGCACGTTCCGGTATGCCGCGGCGACCCTGCTCGCCTATGCCACGGTCGAGGGAGAGCGGAAGAAGGGTGGCGCCCGGTGATGCCGCGCCGGCCTCCGGGGTTCACGCTCGTCGAGCTGATCGTGGTAATCGTCATCATCGGTCTGCTCGCCACGATCATCATCCCGAAACTGGGCTCGTCGCGCGACAAGGCGCTGGTCACGTCGATGAAGTCCGACCTGCGCAACCTGTTGACCCAGCAGGAGGCCTGGATGGCGGACAGCGGGAAGTACGCCACGAGTTTCCTACCGAGCATCTGGCGCACGACCACCGGGGTTACCGGGCCGACGATCACGCTCACGGCGGACGGTTGGACCGCGACCGTGGGCCACATTTCGTCGCCCAAGACCTGCGCGATCTTCGTGGGGACGACGCCCTTGTCGCCCGCCACCAAGGAGGGCGTGCCGACCTGCACGCCCTGACAGTGGCGGAGGAGACCGCATGACCGGCTCGGATTGGCTGATCATCGCCCTCTACTTCGCTCTCCTGCTGGGCCTCACCTGGCGGGTAGTGCTCAAGAGCAAAGACACCGCGGACGATTACTTCCTTGCCAGCCGCAACCTCGGCTGGTTCATCGTCGGGGCGTCGATCTTCGCCTCCAACATCGGCTCCGAGCACCTGGTGGGCCTGGCCGGCGCCGGTGCCACGAGCGGCGTGGCGCTGGCGCATTACGAGCTGCACGCGTGGTGCCTGCTCGTGTTGGGGTGGGTGTTCGTTCCGTTCTACGCGCGCTCCATGGTGTACACGATGCCCGAGTTCCTGGAGCGACGCTTCTCGCCGGGCGCGCGATGGGTGCTGTCGATTATCTCGCTGGTCGCCTACGTGCTCACGAAATTCGCCGTGGGCATTTTCGCGGGCGGCGTGGTGTTCGCCACCCTGCTCCCGGATGTGCACCTGCGGCTCGGCGGGGCCACGTTCAACAGCTTCTGGGTGGGGTCGGTCGCCGTCGTCGTGCTGACGGGGCTGTACACCGTCGCCGGCGGGATGCGCGGCGTGGCCTACACGGAAGCGGTGCAGACCATCATTCTGGTCGTCGGGTCGGTGCTGATCACAGTGTTCGGCCTGGTGCGCCTGGGGGGATGGCACGAGCTCCGCGCCGCGCTGCCCTCCGACATGTTCAACCTCTGGAAGCCGCTCGTCCCGGCGGGGCTGGAGGGGACGTGGGCGCCGGTGCAGGAGACCGGCCGCATCGCGTGGTATTTCAACGGCAATTACCCGTGGCTGGGCATGCTGTTCTGTGCCCCGATCATCGGGCTCTGGTACTGGACCACCGACCAGTACATCGTGCAGCGCGCGCTCGGCGCACCCAACGAGCGGGAGGCGCGGCGCGGGTCGATCTTCGCCGCGTTCCTGAAGCTGCTGCCGGTGTGGATCTTCATCGTGCCCGGCATGATCGCGCTGGCCCTGGCGCGGACCGGACGCGTGCCGGCGCTCGGCGGCCTGGTGGACGCTTCGGGAGCCGCCATCCCGGACGCGGCCCAGGCCGCATTCCCGTTGATGGTGACGTCCATCCTCCCCGCCGGCGTGCGCGGCCTCGTGGTCGCCGGCCTGCTCGCCGCGCTGATGAGCTCGCTCGCG
>DATFGN010000378.1:0-2641 GCA_035249405.1 Gemmatimonadales bacterium | reverse complement strand
TAGGTGGCGGTGATGTTGTCGCCGTTCTTCACACCGCTGAGGGTGCCGCTGAAGACAGGGTTGGCGTCACCGTACGTGCGCGAGGCATCGGCTCCCGTCACGCTCAAGGCCGCCGCGTCCACCGTCAGAGTGCCGTTGTTGATGGTGACCGTGTAATTACCCAGCTTGCCGCCGGGGTCCACCAGCGTCGGCACGATGGGGTAGCCTCCCACCGGGCTGGCCGTTGTCGCCACGGAGTCGTAGGTGGCGGTGATGTTGTCGCCGGGAGCCACTCCCGTGAGCGAGCCGGTGAAGACCGGGTTGGGGTCGCCGTAGGCGCGAGAGAGGTTGTCGGGCGTCACGACGATGTGTCCGACGGTCACCACCTGGTTGATCGTGTTCGAAGTGCTGGCCAGATAGTTGCAGCCCGAGGGATCCGGCGCGAATTCCGCGACCAGCGCGTCGTTGCCAATCGGCAGGGTGTCCGCGGGAGTCGTCGCGATGTTCGTGAGGGTGAGTGCGACGGTTGCAAAGGCCGCACCATTGTTCTTGAACGTGACCGTGCCGCACTTCGGGTGCGACCCTCCGCCGACTCGAGAGACGGTGGCGGTGAGTGTGCCGGTCTGGCCAAAGGCCGATGGATTGGTGAGCGTCGAGGTCAGCACCGTCGCGGTCTGCTGCGCGGCGTCGGTGAAGGCGGTCTGCGCCTGCGAGCGGCTGCCGATGGCCACCAAAAGGTAGTTGACGCCCAGGTCATGCTGCTCCGGCGCGTACTCGTCGTTCATGAAGTATCCCGTCGAGTCCGCTGTGGAGTAGAAGATCTCCGGAGCATGCGTCGCCGGCTCCTCGTTGAAGATGAGGGTCACGGTCTCGCCGGGCTCCCAGCCCGCGCCGGCCACGACCACCTGATCACCGGGGGCGTAGTCGTCGCGATCCGTCACCAGGGTGGCGAAGCCGTAGAGCTCCGCGCTCGCCTGGCCGCTTCCCCCCGCCACGAGCAGCGTTCCGTAGGTGGGCGTGGCCGAACCGACCGCGCCCACGCGAGGTGATGCCATGGACCCTGTCGGAGTGAAGAGGTCCGACCACGCCGTGTACATCTCCGCGCTCGAGAGGTCGTCATCTCCCGAGGCGCCCCCGACGAAAAGAACATTGTTGTTGGCGGGCAACAGGACGGCCGTGTGGAACCGCCTCGACGCGGCAAGACTGCTCAAGGAAGGATGCACGCTTCCCGCGTCCGCCTCGTAGATCTCCGCGCTCGCCAGATCGGTCTGGCCGTCGTTCCCGCCGGCGATCAGGATCCGGTTGTCCAGCAGCCGCGTCGAAGAGTGCCCCGCGCGTGGAGAGGACATGTCCGGCGCCGGGCTGAGCGCGCCGGTCGTTGGATCGAAGATCTCGGCCGCCGCCGTGACGTGGGTTCCGTCGCTGCCACCGGTGATCAGCACGCGGCCATCCTGAAGCCGAGTCGCGGCGTGATCTGTCCTCGGCATGGCGAGCGTCGCCGCCGCTGGGGTCACGCTTCCGGTCGCCGGATCGAACAGCTCCAGCCCGTTGCTGACTCCCGCCAGGTCCTCACCCCCCACGACGAGCACCCGGCCGTCGTCCAGCAGCGTGGCCGTGTGATTGAAACGCGGCTGCGCCATCCCTTGGGAGAGGGGCGACCAGGTACCGTTGCTCGGGTCGTATGTCTCGCCCGTGCTCAACGCGCTCTGGTTGGGGTCGACCCCACCGAGCACCAGCACGCGGCCATCCGCGAGGACGGTGCACGTGTGCTGGCTGCGACCGGTCGACAGGGAGGACACCTCGAGGAACTGCCCGGTTTCATCGTACGCTTCGACGCTCGAGAGCACGCCGCCGGCGCCGTCCCCGCCGATGACGAGAACGCGGCCATCACGGAGCTGCGCGGCGCATGCGTTCGTTCTCGGGCTCATCAAGCTGCCGGTTGGCGCCCAGCTTCCGGTTGAAGGGAGGGCTGGGGCAAAGGGCGAGCTGGACGACGCGCCGGAAAGCAGGACGAGAATCAGTGCGACCACGGACCCCAATCGCCAGCGAACGTTCCATCGGATTTGCCTGCGTGCCACGGGTACCCCCCTCAAGCGGATTGATGGTCATCGCCAGCGTGCTTCCATGCCGCGCACACCAAACCCTTTCGCCGGCCAGAGGGGGAATATTGGCCGGAGAACGCCGGATGCAAGGACTGGAGGTAACTCGCTAAATCGGCTGCCGTGGAGGGCTCCGCCGAGCCGGGCGCGGGGAAGGGAGGGCTATCGCTTCGATGCCAGGGCTTTCCGGGCTCCCTGGGCTCCCCGGGCTCGACGGGCCAACCTCGCGCGCACCACAGGGCGTGACAGCTCGCGCAGCACATCCTTGCCGACCCACCGGCGGGAGGTCTCTTTAGACCGCGCCAGACGTCCGGCCACCGTGAGGGCGGTTGCGTTCAGCGCCTGACTACGTTCGCCGATCCGGCGCAGCGCCCAGCTCACCCCCTTCTTCACGAAGTTGCGTTCGTCGCCCGCCCCTCGCTCGAGAAGGGGAAAGAAGGGGAGGAACTTCGCGTCGGAAGCGGTCTTGTCGTGGCCGGCCAGTGAGGCCATCAGCGCGAAACCGGCGCGCTTGACGAACTCACGCGGCGACCTGGACCACTGGCGCGCCTTCTCCCACGCGA
>DATFGN010000377.1:0-6004 GCA_035249405.1 Gemmatimonadales bacterium | reverse complement strand
GACTCGGCGGAACCAGCCAGCTCCACTCGGAGAGGGGGGTCGGACGCGTAGGACCGTAGCAGGAACACGTGACATCGCTCCACCCTCTGGCACGGAGCGCGGACTCGAAGTCTCCCTTTGACTCCGTGCTGGCGAGGGCGGCGACTGGGAACAAGGTGACACCGTACCGCCAAGCCTGCGAAATCGAATCTCGCACCGCGTCACACAGGGACCGCTCGAGACGACTGCGACGGTTCCGCTCGACTTGCCCAGCCCAGGTCACCCGGAGACTGCCGGTCGAATCCCACCTCCAGAGCACCGACACAGTCCCCGGCAGCGTGTCGGACCGCCCGCTCGAATGCTCGACGTACGCGGTGGAGACGAGATGCTCGAGCCCTCCACCAACGCATCGCTTCAAGGCGCCGTCACGCGCGTAGACGAAGCGTGCCGAGAGCGCCGTCGGGGTTAGCCCTGCCAGGAAGCGCGCGATAGCGAAGCGTCCGCGAATGGAGTCGCCCGTCGGGGTGATGAACAGAGCGTTCTCGGCAAACGTCGCGGCAATCCGACTGGCGTCTCCAGTCCGTGCCGCCGCATCAAACGCAGACTTGGCCTGGCGGGTCGCCTCTGAAATGGACTGCCTGCGGGCCGGTGCGACAGGGCGGCCGCTACGCGGACGCGCTGGAGATGCTGGGGAGCACCCAAGGACGATGAATGAGGCGACCACGAGCCGGCGGAGCATGGACGCGATCAGAGGACGCCTCCCAACCCGATACCGACAAACGAACTTCCTTGATCGACCAGCGCCGGTGGGAATCTCGGGGTCCCCGGCGTTCTTGCCTTCGGAAAGCGCCGCACCTGAACGCGAATAGCCAGGTACAGCGGACCGAGAATGAGTCGATGATACCGGGCATCGCCAATGACGCCGATAGGGGATCTTGACCACCGGACTTCCGTAATGCTGCTGCAGCAACTACCCGGCCTGTACCACTCCCACAGACGCCAGCGGGCGAATTGCACTCCCGGCCCGACCCCGAGCTGGATACCGGACTGCTCGTATGAGATGAGCGCTCCGGCGAAGGTTGCTGAGTACGACAACTTCGTCTGAGCGTGGTCTACTCTGGTCAGGAAGCGCGCGCCCAGGGTGGAGCCCTTCGTTGTTCCACCACCGAGGACTTCGACTACGAATTGACGACGAATGTGGTACTGAATGCCGACAAGGCTGGGATGGAGGCCGGTCGACGTCGTCTTAGGAGTGGGAGGACCAAATCCGCGGGGATCCTCTGGAGCAACCCATCCCCTCGCGCGGAGCGTGTGTTCGAAACTCCCCGACGATGCACTGCCACCGAACGCGGCGGCGGGGTACACGCTGATGGACAGTCGCCAAGCGCGCCAAATCGAGTCTTCTTGCAACCGGCACTCCGACCGCCCCAGGCGACCGCTGATTCCCTGCTCAGAGAACGCGACCCACACCACTTTCAGGTTGCCTGCCGAATCCGGTTTCCACAGAACGGAGAGATTCCCTGATACAGAGTCTGGAGAGCGGCTCGCATAGTTGATATGCGCGGCGTACGAGATGCGCTCGCGGCCGCTGCCGCGGCATAGCTCAAAGCGACCGTCCCGCCAGAACGAGAAGCTAGCGGAGATCGCGTCGGGGACGAGCTGGATGATGTGCTGCACGATGGCATTGCGTCCACGAATGGAGTCCCCCTTCGGCGTGATCAGGAGAGCATCTTCCGAGAACGATGCGGTCATCCGGGCGACGTCGCCGGCGCGTGCGGCAGCATCAAAAGCAGACTTCGCCTGCCAGGTCGCCTGTGACATGGGCACGACGTGCCGGCGGGAAGGCGTGACCGGACGGCCAGGTGTACCCGCCTGAGGCGCGTGCGAGCAAGCAAGTAGGACCCACGAGACAGCCGCTGCCCAAAGGAGTCTGAGCATGACTCTTGATCGAGTTACTTCGAAACGTACGCGCGGGCCTGAGGCGGGCAAGACGAAGGTGCTAGTCGCTACGCCGGAACTCCTTATCGATCCGCATCAGATCGCGACCGACACGATCCCAGTTGTAGTAGGTCTCCACGGCTCGACGCCCGGCCGCACCCATCGTCTTACGCAATGCGTCGTCGGAGAGCAGCCGGTTGACGCCGGCCGCGACCGCCGCCGGCTGCTCGGGGTCTACCAGCAACCCGGTCTCGCCATCCCGGACCGCATCGGCCACACCACCCGAGCGTCCGCCCACGACGGCGATGCCCGACGCCGAGGCTTCGACCAGCGAGATCCCAAATCCTTCCACCAGCAAGTCGTGATAGCGCGACGCCCCCACGTAGACGTCGGCGGCGTTATAGAGCACCGGCAGCTCGTCGTCGGAAACGAAGCCGAGGAACTTGACGGCGTGGCGCACGCCGGCCTGCCCCGCGATCTGCTCCAACTCGCTCCGCCTCGGGCCCTCCCCGATTATGGCGTAGCGCGCGCCGGGATGCAGCGCCCGCACCGCCGGTAACGCGCGGATCACCGTGTCGATGCCCTTGTGCCATTCCAGCCGCGCCACGGTGAGGAGCCATGGGCCGCCGTCGAGTCCGTAGGTCGCTCGCGCCTGTCGTGTATCGAGGTTGGGGCGAAACTGGGTCGGGTCGGTGCCGAGCGGCACGGTCTGCACGCGCGCAGCCAGATCGGGACGGTCCAATAGCTCGTACACCCGCCGCGCCACGCCCGCCGTCCAGCGGCTGTTGGCAACCAATACGGTGGCGCCGGAGACGAGCCCACCCGCGGTCCAGCGCTTGAAGCGACTGCGCCGGATCTTCGCATCGAGCAGCAGCAGCTCGGTCCCATGGACCACGACCCCGTAAGGGATGCCGTGACGTCGAGCCAGCCACCACGCCGGGTAACCGGCCGGCTTCAGCTCCCCGCACCAGGCGAAGCCGAATCGTTCGCGGCGCGCCAGCCGGGCGGCGCGCGCGGTCCACAACGCGAGTCCGTTGATGGTGCGCAAGCGCGTGGCGCGGATGCCGACGCGATCGATCGGCTGGGGAAAATGGGCGTCGCTGGCCGCGCTGTCCGCGTAGCGACCGGTGGAAACGGTGAGCGTCTGCGGCGGATAGCGCAGGGCCAGCTCGCCCATCATGCGCGCGATGCCGCCGCCGTGGGGCGGGAAGTTGAATGTCAGGAGCAGCGTCGAAGACAACGGGGGAAGGGGGAAGGGGGAAGGGTATCTACGCGACCTGAGCTTCAATCTCCCGTAGATCTCTGATGACGCGATCCCAGTTGTAATAGGTCTCGACCGCCTTGCGTCCCGCTTGGCCGAGTCGCCGCGCGAACAACTGGTCGGCGAGGACGCGCCCCAGTGCCTCAACCACCTTGTCGGGTTCGTCGGGGTCCACGACCAGACCGGTCTCGCCGTCGTGCACGGCCTCCGCCAGCCCACCGCTCTTCCCCGCGATCACCGGCAGTCCGCACGCCGCCGCCTCGGCCAGCGCGACGCCGAAACCCTCGACGTGCGACCGCTGGTCGGTACGGGACACGCCGAGGTACACCTCCGCCGCGTTGTACAACGCCGGCAAGTCTCCGTCCGGCACGGGACCAACAAACCGGACCGCGTCCGAGATGCGCAGGGTTTCGGCGAGTTTGCGGTACGCGTCGCGCTTCTTGCCCGAGCCCACGATGGCGTAGTGCAGGTCGATACCTTCCTTGCGCACCCGGGCCACCGCGCGCAGCGCCGTGTCGATGCCCTTGTACGGCTCGAGCCGCGACACCGTGAGCGCCCAGCGCCCGCCATTGAGCCGGTAGCGCGCCTGCACTTCGCGCGTGTCGATCCCGGGACGGAACTGCTCGGGGTCGGTGCCCAGCGGCACGACCTTCACGTTCTCGGCCAGCGGATCGAGTCCCAGCTCGCGCAGCACCTTCTGCGCCTGCTCGCGGGTCCAATTGCTGTTGGCGACGACGGCCGCCGCCGAGCGCAGCAACGCTTTGGCCGATTTGCGGGAGAACGGCGTGTGATGGATCGAATGCAGCTCTTTCAGCAGATCGCCGCCGTGCACGAGCACGCCGTAGCTCGTGCCGACGCGCTCGTGGGCCCACTTGGCCGGATAGGTGGCGGGGCGGATCGAATCGGCCCAGGCAAACCGCGGCTTGTGGGACCGGGCGAGGCTGACCACGCGGCGCGACCAGAACAGCAGTCCGGCGAACCCCTTCAGCGATCGCGAGGCGAGCGGCAGCCGGTCGATGGTGGTGGCGGCGTAGCGCTGGTCGATCTCGAGCGAATCCCGGTGCTGGCCGGTCGAGACCAGCAGCTCGCCCTTCGGGTAGCGACGCGCGATCTCGCCCATCAGGCGGGAGATGCCGGTGACGATGGGAGGAAACTCGTCGGTCAGCAGAAAGGTCTTAGCCATCACGCCCGTTCTTGAAGGTCCCACAGCCGAGCGTACTTGAGAAAGACGCTCACGCCGGCGAGCCCGCACAATACCAGCCCACGCCATCCCTCGAGCAGGCCGAGCTGCAAGACATACGTTCGAAAGAACTGCCAGGGCGGCCGCAGCACAAGGTCCCACACCCGCGTCCGGCGTCCGGCATCACGCATGTCCAGCGCACCCCACTCGGCATACAGCACCAGTTTGCGCACGTGGTGGGCGAGATCGCGATAGGGAGTGTGCTCCAATGGATGAACCAGCCGCCCCACGTCCGCCACCGGCTCCAGCCCTTCGTGCACCCGTTTCTCCACGAAGCGGCGATCGCGCTGAAACAGCCGCACCGTCCACGAATCACCCCAGCCGGCGTGGCGCATGCGGCGGCCGAGGTAGACGTTGTTGCGTCGCACGGCGTAGGCCTCATGACCGGCCGCGACGCCGTCGCTCGTGAGCCGTGTGAGCTCCTGCGCCAGCTCCAGTCCAACGCGCTCGTCGGCGTCGAGCGCCAGAACCCAGCGGTGCCTGGCCTTGTCGATCGCTGCATTGCGTTGCGCGGCGATCGTGACGTCGGGCACGTCCAGCACCGTCGCCCCGGCGTTGCGGGCCTCGGCGACCGTCGCATCGCTCGAGCCGCCGTCGGCCACGATCACTTCGTCGGCCCAGGCGAGGTGCCGCACGCACTCGCCGATCTGCCCCGCCTCATTGCGCGTAGGGATGACGACCGTAATCGAGGCCGGCATGACGTTCTGAACTCTACACGTGAGCGTCGGCCGAGAGCAACGGGCGGCGAGCCGCCGCCTCCCAATAGACCGCTTCCGTGCGCTGCGCCGTGCGCTCGAGGGTGAAAGCCTGCCTCACGAGGATCCGGCCGGCCTGGCCAAGGCGATCCGCGAGCGCGGGATCGCCGAGCAAACGGCGCACGGCGTCCGCCCAGGCGACCGGATCATCGGGAGGAGCCAGGAGGCCGGTGCGGCCGTCCGAGACCAGCTCGGGATTGCCCCCCACGTCCGAGGCCACCACCGGGAGGCCCAACGCCATCGCCTCGAGCAGCGACTGCGACAACCCTTCGATCTGCGACGGCAGCGTGGCGATGCGAGCCAGGCGATAGAAGGGGAGCGGATGCTCGGTAAAAGGCACGAAGACCACGCGGTGGCGGAGCGGGAGCGCGCGGGAGAGCGCCGTGAGCTCCGCATCGGGAGTCACGCCGACACAGGCGATGACGATCGGCCGCTCGAGCAAGGCGGCGGCGCGCAGCAGCACATGCTGCAGTTTTCTTCGCGCCATACACAGGATGACCGGGGTCTCTCCAACTTCCCCCAACGCGGCGCGGGCGGCGTCCAGATCGGCCGGCGCAATCGGTGCGTCCAATCGGGCCAGATCGACGCCGTTCGGCACGACGCGCAGCCGGGTCGTCGGATGGCCGCGGCGTCCCAGCGCCCGGGCGACCGCGCCGCTCACAGCGATGGTGCGGTCCGCCGTGTGGCCCACGGCCCAGAGCTCGACCGGCGACGTGAGCGGCATGGTGCGGCGCGTCACGACGAACGCCGCGTCCAGCCGTCGCTGCCAGCGCAGCCAAGTGAGGGCACGGCGGTCGCGGGTCGCGTGACTGTTGACCACGGAAACCCGCT
>DATFGN010000376.1:0-15018 GCA_035249405.1 Gemmatimonadales bacterium | reverse complement strand
TGCCGCATCTCATGTTCGAATGGGTAGTCCGGCGCGCCCGTACGCGGTTCACCGACCGGCGCTTTGACGTCGTACCGGTCCCGGGCGCGCTGACGCTTCCCTACGACCGGACGGCGGCCGACCTCACCCGCTACGTTTCGTTCGCCGATTGGATCTGCCCGACGCACTGCATCGAGCCGGCGATCTGTCCGGCGATCGGGCAGCCGCGCACCTGGGAGATGTCGAGCGCATTGCAGGACCTTGCCCAGCGCCTCCGGGCCGAGGGTCAATCCGTCCGCGGTCCGGCACTGTTCGTGTGCCAGCATCACGTCTACGGCGTAGGAACGTTCGCCGTCGAGTCGGTATTGGAGGGCGAGCGCATCGTGGCCGATGCGGCCCGGGCGACAGAGGAGGCCATGGTCCTGGTGGGGACGGTCAGCGCGTGCCACGGCGCGGTCAACCTGCTGCGGATCGGGGCCTGACCCCGGAGGCCCGCCGGCGCCAACTGGCGCACGCGCGGGACCTGTTCAACGGCGGCGAGTTCTGGCTCGCACACGAAGCCCTGGAAACCGTCTGGCGTTCTATAATTGATGGAGATGAACGACGGGTGTGGCAGGGCCTGATCCAGGCGGCGGCAGCGCTGCTGCATCGGGAGCGCCGCAACCGGCACGGCGTGGCGGCGGTCGGCGCGGCGGCTCTGGCGAAGCTGTCCGGTGCCCAGCATCCGGCGGTCGAATTCGAGACGGTGCAGTTCCGCGCCCAATTGGCGCGGGCCCTGGCGGGGGAGGGGGATCCTCCGCACTTGGAATGGCGTAGCGATGCCTGAGAACGGCGCGAAATCCTATGACGTCATCATCGTGGGTGCCGGCCCCGCAGGGCTGTGCGCCGCGATGTACGCCGGCCGCGGCATGCTCAACGCCCTGACCATCGAGCGCGGCGCCCCCGGCGGCGAGCTCCTGAACACGGACTTGATCGAGGACTACATCGGGTTCGAGAGCGTGAAAGGGTGGGAGTTGGCGCAGAAATTCACCGAGCACGCCAAGAAGTTCGGCGCGCAGCTCGTCACCGATACCGTCGAAAAGGTGCGCAAGGGGGACGACGGCTGGTTCGAGGTGCGCACGGCGCGGGAGCGCGTGTACCGGGCGCCGGCAGTCATCCTCACGGCCGGGGGCACACCCGTCAAACTCGGCGTCCCCGGGGAACGGGAATACGCCGGCAAGGGCGTGTCCTACTGCGCGGTATGCGACGGTGCCTTTTTCAAGGGGGAAGTGCTCGCGGTCGTGGGCGGCGGCGATGCGGCTGTCGAGGAAGCCGACTACCTCACCCGGTATGCGTCCAAAGTGTACATCGTGCACCGCCGCGATCGCCTGCGCGCCTCGAAGATCCTGCAGGAGCGGGCGTTCGCCAACCCCAAGATCGAAATGGTGTGGAACAAGATGGTGAAGGAGATCGTCGGCAATGAGAAGGGCACCGATCAGCTCCTCTTCGAGGACACGGTGACCGGAGCCGCGAGCACGCTCAAGGTTGGCGGCGTCTTCATCTTCATCGGGTTCAAGCCCAATTCCGGCTTGGTCGAAGGGCATGCCCGCCACGACGAGGGCGGGTACTTCATTACCGATGAGCGCATGATGACCTCGATCCCGGGACTGTTCGCGGCGGGCGACGTCCGCAGCCAACTCACCCGGCAGATCACCACCGCCGTGGGGGACGCGACGACGGCCGCCATCGCCGTCGAGAAGTACCTCGCCGCTCTCCGCGAGCAGGAGAAGGCCGTACCAGCGGCCGCATCATGAAGATCGTCTCGATTCCCAACGGCGGGTTCCTCGAGAATTGCTACCTGGTGATCGACGAGGTTGCGCACCAGTGCGCGATCGTCGATCCTGGCGAAGAGGCCGGGCTCATCCTCCACAAGCTGGAGCAGACCGGCGCCCGGCCGGTGGCCATTTGGCTCACGCACGCCCATCTCGACCACGTGCTGGGCGTTCCCCGGGTGCAGGAAGCGACCGAGGCTCCGGTTTCTCTGCATCCCGCCGACCGGCCGCTGTATGACCGGGTGCCGCAGCAAGCGATGGCGTTTGGCCTCGAGGTTCCGGGACCGTTGCCGGCACCGGATCGCGCCTTCGCGCACGGCGACCGGGTCCAAGTAGGGAACCTGTCCTTCGAGGTGCGGCATACTCCGGGACACTCGCCCGGCAGCGTCGCGCTGGTGGGCGAGGGCGTCGTGTTCGGCGGGGATGTGCTGTTTCAGGGGTCGATCGGCCGGACCGATCTGCCCGGCGGCGATTTCGACACGTTGATCCGGAGTATCGAGCGGGAGTTGCTGGTTCTGCCCGATTCCACCATCGTGTACAGCGGGCATGGACCGGAAACCACTATCGGCGCCGAGCGCCGCGCCAATCCTTTCCTCACCGGGGCCTTCCCCGTCTCGTTCTAAAAACCGCCCCGAGGCGTCGTGCCTGCGGTGCGGGGCCCCGGTTCGCCCCAAGCCCTGGGGTTGCAAGAACCCCTGCGCCAATTGTGGCTTCATCTACCCGTTGGGCGACTGCTCGGATTGAACCCCGTTCCGCATCTGTTGGCCCTCAGCGCCCTGGCGCTCGACGTGGTGGTGCGCGCCTGGCGCATCCAGCTGGCGGCCTGGACGGCTGGTGGCGGCCTCCGATTCTGGCCTGCCGTGCGGCTCAATCTGTACGGCGAGGCTGCCGCGACGCTCACGCCGAACCGTCTCGGCGGAGAGGCCGCGCGCTTCGCCGGACTCACCGAAGCGGGATTGCGGCCGGTGACCGCGCTCGTGGCGGTCGGCGTGGAGGTGGCCGCCGAGTGGCCGGTGTTCCTGCTGCTCATCGGCGTGCTCATCGTGCACTACGTCCCCGACTGGAGACTCGCCGCTCAGCATTGGCTGCGCCGCCACCTCGCGACCGACCTGGTGCTCATCGAGCTGGCGGCGCTGGCCGTGTTGTTGGTGATCTACCTGATTCAGCGCCTCGCCAAGCCGGGAGCGCTGCGGCACCGGGTACGGCGCCAGTGGCGCGTCGCGCTCGCGCACGTCCGGCGAGCCCCGCTGTGGGTGCAGGTCCTGAACGCCATTCTGACGGCCGTGAGCCTGGTGGCGCGGGCGGCCATTCTGCCTGCCCTCTCGCTCGCGATTCCGGATGGACCGCCCTTCGGCCAGATGCTGTTCGGGGCCCTGGCGCTCATGGCCGCCCCGTTGCTCGTGCCATTGCCGTCGGGCGGAGGAGGGATCGAGGTAGCGTTCCTGTCGGGGTTTGCGGGCGACTTCGGCGATCATGGCGTGAAGATGCTCGTCTGGTGGCGCTTCTATTCGGTCATTCTGCTGACGGCGGCCGGCGTGTATCTCATGATCCATTCACTCGGCGGCCGCGCCGCGAAACAACTGTTCACCATCGGCTGGGCACGGCGGAAACGCTCCGACACTTCGTAACTCGCCTTTCACCGGACCGCGGAATAGAATGGAAGAGCAAGTTCCCACAGGCGATTCGTGGCTCGAAACCGACGGCAGTCGAGCGGAGCGAACCGAAACGATGAGTGCAACCCGCGTCGAACGCGATCCATTGGGTGAGCTACCCGTTCCCGCCGACGCCCTGTACGGCGTCCAAACCGAGCGCGCCCGCCGCAACTTCCCAATCTCCGGCCTGCGTCCCACCGCCGCCTTCGTCGAGGCCGTCGTGTGGATCAAGCAGGCCGCGGCGCTGACGCACAAGGAAACCCGTCGGCTGGACGCACAGCGCGCCGATGCCATCGTCCGGGCCGCCGACGAGATCCTGACCGGGCAACACCGGGATCAGTTCGTCGTCGATCCCTATCAGGCAGGAGCCGGGACGTCGCACAACATGAACGCCAACGAAGTGCTGGCGAACCGGGTCAACGAAATCCTCGGGGGGAAGCGCGGCGAGTATCAGCCGGTGCACCCCAACGACCACGTCAACATGGCGCAGTCGACCAATGACGTGATCCCGACCGCGATTCGCCTGGGGGCGCTGAGCCTCATGCGCCCGCTGCTCGAAGCGCTCGATCACCTGGCAGCCGCCCTCCTCAAGAAGGGGGAGGCCTTCGACGCAGTGCTCAAGTCGGGTCGCACGCACCTGCAGGACGCCACGCCGATTCGCCTGGGTCAGGAGTTCACGGCCTACGCCCATACGGTGCAGCGGAACCGTGACCGGCTGGCGCGCAGCGCCGACGACCTCGCCGACCTGGGGATCGGCGGCACGGCCGTGGGCACCGGCCTGAACGCCGAGCCCGCCTATCCCGGCCTCATGGTGAAGCACCTCCGGACCATCACCGGGCTCGAGCTGCGGGAGGGCCAGGATCCCGTCCAGCTGATGCAGTCAATGGGCGACGCGACGGCGGTCTCCGGGGCGCTGCGTACCTACGCGGTGGACTTGGGCAAGATCGCGAGCGACCTGCGCCTGCTCGTCTCCGGACCGCGCACGGGGTTGGCGGAAATCCGGATGCCCGCGGTGCAGCCGGGCTCGAGCATCATGCCGGGGAAAGTGAATCCCTCGATCGCCGAAATGGTGAACATGGTGTGCTTCCAGGCGATCGGGAACGACGTGACGGTCGCGACCGCGGCGGAGGCGGGGCAGTTGGAGCTGAACGTGATGATGCCGGTCATCGCGCACAACCTGTTCACGACGCTCGGCCTGCTGACGTCGGCCACGCGCGTGCTGGTCGACCGGTGCGTGGACGGCATCGAGGCGGATGCCGCCATGTGCGCGCATTGGCTCGAGCGCTCCCCGGCGCTCGTGACGGCCTTGGCGCCGAGAATCGGCTATGCGGAAGCCGCCAAGCTGGCGAAGGAGGCCGTAGAAAAGAATCTGACCGTGCGCGAGCTGTTGCTGAAAAAAGGAATACTCAAGGGCAAGGAGCTCGACGCGGTGCTGGATCTGCGCGCCATGACCGAGATCGGTGTGCGCGGAATCGGTGGAGGCGGGTGAACCTCATTTCCCGAACGGAGGCCGAGGCATGAACTGGTGGCTCGCGGGACTGATCGGCGGCGTCGTGGGCTGGTTCGCCGACTATTTTCTCTGGGGCAAGGTGTTCACCAAGGGGATGGAGAACCAGGTGACGCCACTCCCGGCCGGCCAGACGATGAACATGGGGCCGATGATGGTGAAGTCGTTTCTCCTGGCCGCGGCGTTCGGCCTGATTTTCTCGTATCTGTACGGGCGCTTCTCGCCCAGTCTCTGGGTGATGGGCGGCGGCCCGCTCGCCGGGATGGAATTCGCCACGGTTTTGTGGCTCCCGACGATCGCCTTGTCGACCGTCGGAACGGGGGTGTGGTACGACAGAGCGCGCCCGCTCATGATGGCCACCTTCTGGGCATGGCTCATCCGCATGAACATCGTCGGATTGGTGGTCGGTTTGCTGATGCGCTAGTTCCACACCGTGACATCACCAGAGCCGGGTGATCGTCGTCACGCGTCACCCGGCTTTGTCGTGGGTATCTAGAGGCATGAAATCCTTCGCCGTCGTCCTCGCCGTTTGTCTGCTGCTCGCACAGACCGCGTCTGCCCAGCGGCGCGTCCGTATCGGACCCGTGGCTGCCACGATTTCCGTCGAGAACGGGACCGGCGCGGCCCACTCGTTCGGCGGCTACGGCGGCATCGTGGCGCTCTTGACCGGAGACTATGACGAGACGGGACTCGTCGTCAGCCGTTATAACGACCTCTCCGACAACTCGTGCGTGCGCAGCCTGACCTTCATCGGCCTCAGCTCGAGCTACTACCCGATCGGGGTCAAGGGCCTCGCTCCGTACGCCGCGACGGAGCTGGGGCTGGCCCGCGTGAGCGAATCCCAG
Source organism: Gemmatimonadales bacterium (assembly GCA_035249405.1). Taxonomy (GTDB): domain Bacteria; phylum Gemmatimonadota; class Gemmatimonadetes; order Gemmatimonadales; family GWC2-71-9; genus DASTHG01. Next base: position 9,224 of record DATFGN010000376.1, on the reverse strand, counting down.
GTCCCCCTGCTGTTCACGTGTACGGGGACGACTCCGGTCGAGACGACCAACCAGATCGGTCTCGCGTTCGGGTTGGGCGTGCGCATCGGGATCGGAAGTAACGTGGTCGGTACCGTGGAGGGACGATTCCTCCAGGTTCCGAACAGCTTCATTCAGGGACTCGAGGCGCGGGCCAACGTGTCCGCCGCGTTGGGGTCGGTACGCCAGACGGAGCTGCTCGCCGGCACGCTGGGTCCAGTCGTGGGCGTATGGATTCCGCTCTCGGGTACGTTGCAGGGCCGTGGCCCCACCGCCGGCGTCCGGTTCCGGCGTGACACAAAGAAGGCGGGTGCGGTGGGGCTGCAAATCGACTACGCGCCCCTGAAAGTGACGGGGTCGTGCACCGATCCGGGTTGTCGGCCGTTCGCGATCCTGTTCGCGCCGGGGTACGAGCCGAGTCTGCGTCCGGCCTGGGGGCGCTTCTATGGAGCAATCGGCCCGCTCATCGCGGGGTTCCCCTCGGAGGGCCCCGATCGTGGGACCGCGCAGGGACTGCACGGCGGCCTCGGGGCGGACGTGTTCAGCGGCCGGGTGATGTGGAATATCAACGCGCGTGTTCTCTGGCTGCAGCGAAATTCCGGGAACAACGTTTTCGCCGTGCAGGTAAGCGGGAGTCTGAGTCCGTCGCTCGCACATCCACAGCGCGCCGACTCGACCGGCGGCCATTGAACCGGGACGGCCTTCGGTCCATATTCCGGCGGAGCTCACGATGACTGCCTCCGCTCCACCCCAAGCGCCGCCCTTTTCCCACGAAGAGCTGATTCGCTATTCCCGCCACCTGGTGTTGCCTCAGGTCGGCATGGAAGGGCAGGAGAAGTTGAAACGCGCCCGCCTGCTCGTGATCGGGGCGGGGGGCTTGGGTTCGCCGGCCGCCCTCTATCTCGCCGCCGCCGGTGTGGGGACCATCGGAATGGTGGACTTCGATGCGGTCGACCGGTCCAACCTGCAGCGTCAGGTGCTGCATGGCACCGGGGCGATCGGCGTCTCGAAGCTCGAGTCGGCGCGCGTGCGCCTGCGCGATCTGAACCCGAACGTGCTGCTGGAGCTGGTCGAGACCCATCTCACGTCCGCCAATGCGTTCGACGTGCTGCGGGGCTGGGACGTGGTGCTCGACGGCAGCGACAACTTCCCGACGCGCTATCTCGTCAACGACGCCTGCGTCATGCTGGGGATCCCCAACGTATACGGCGCGGTACTCCGCTTCGACGGGCAGGTGTCGGTGTTCGATGCCAAGCACGGACCCTGCTATCGCTGCCTGTACCGCGAGCCACCGCCCCCCGAGCTCGTCCCCTCGTGCGCCGAAGGCGGCGTGCTGGGAGTGGTGCCGGGCGTCGTGGGCAGCCTGCAGGCGCTCGAGGCCATGAAGCTCGTGATCGGCACCGGAACGTCGCTCGTCGGACGGCTGCTGCTGTTCGACGGCCTGAAGCTCCAGTTTCGCGAAATCGCACTGTCCAAGGATCCCGAGTGTGCCGTGTGTGGTCCGCATCCGACCATACGGCGCCTGATCGACTACGAAGCGTTCTGCGGCGTGGGAGAAGGGGGAAGGGGGACGGGGGAAGGGGAGATTGGCGTCGCCGACCTTCGAGCCGAACGGGAGCGCTCTCCCAGCATGGTGCTGCTCGATGTGCGCGAACCGTTCGAGTGGGAGATTGCGCACATTGAGGGTGCCAAGCTGATTCCCCTGGGCGAACTGCCCGCGCGACTGCGTGAGCTCGACGGCCACGCCGAGATCGTCACCTATTGCCACCATGGGTCCCGCGCCCGGCGCGCGACCGAGCTGCTCCGGGCGGCCGGATTCTCCAAGGTGCGCACGTTGTCGGGGGGAATCGACGCCTGGTCGGCCGAGGTGGAACCATCTATTCCGCGGTATTAGCCGAACGCCGATAGCCGACAGCCAGCCGCTTCCAGTGCCGAAGGGGGGACTCGAACCCCCACGGGCTTGCGCCCACTGGCTCCTGAAGCCAGCGCGTCTACCAGTTCCACCACTTCGGCTAGGTTTGGAACGGCGAAGTATAGACGGCGGTATAACCTCAAGTCAATATTCGGCTTGACCCATCACAACGCAGTTTCTATCTTGCGCTGACGACTTGAACAAAACCTCGATCGCGCGCAATCCGCGGGCGCGCCATGACTACCACCTCTTGGAGACGTGGGAGGCGGGTCTGGTGCTCACCGGCACCGAGGTGAAGTCGCTGCGGGACGGAAAGGCCAGTTTGGGCGAAGCCTATGCGCATGTTCAGCGCGGAGAAGTGTGGCTCGAAGGCCTGACCATCTCCCCCTACGTTCACGGCAGCTACAACAATCCTCCGCCGGCCCGCTCCCGCAAGCTGTTGCTCCACAAGCGCGAGATCCGCAAGCTCATCGGCGCGACGACCACCCAAGGGCTCACGCTGATCCCGTTGGAGCTGTACTTCAAGGACGGGCTCGCGAAGATCGCCATCGCGCTCGCCAAAGCCAAGAAACTCCACGACAAGCGGGAAGACCTGAAGCGGCGCACGACCGAGCGGGAAGTCGCGCGCGAATTCCGGGGGCGCCGGTGATCGCGCCCCTGCTCCTCGTGCTTGCGACGCCGCCCGAGACCGTGCGCATCGCGACGCCCCGCGGTCAGACCAGCATTCCGGTGAGTCGCGAACGCGGAGCCGCGATCGCCGCGCCGATCGTGGCGGGTCCGCTCGAGCTGGCGATCGTGATCGAGGGGGCCCGTGCGGTCGTCGTCCTGGACGGCGTCGGCTTCGTGTTCGCGCTCGGGTCGCCCTACGCTCGCATCGGCACGCGGATGTGCCAGCTGGTCGACGAGGCCTACGTGGCCCGCGACACGCTGTTCCTGCCGCTGGTCTGGCTCACCGACTGCGTCCCCCGGATTTTCGCTGGCCGGTTTCACTGGGACGCGGCGCTCTCCGTCCTCACCGAGATCCCGCGCCCCGGGGCGCCGGCTCAGGTTGCGGCGCGAGTCGACTCGACGCCGGTGCCGGTGGATCTCCGCTTGCCGCCCGTCGTGGATTCGACGGTCGCCCCGGCCGCGCCGCCGGTGACCCGCACGGTGACGCGTTCGGCGGCGCCGAATCCGATCACCGGCCTGCGCCAGCGCCACGTCGTGGTTGTCGATCCCGGCCACGGTGGCCGCGATCCCGGCAATCCCGGGCGCTATTTCCCCAGAGGCGTGACGGAGAAGGACGTCAATCTGGGCATTGGACGCCTGCTGCGGACCGAGCTGGCCCGGCGCGGCATCGTGACGTCGCTCACGCGAACGTCCGATACGCTCATCGATCTGCACGATCGGGCCGGATACTGTCGCGACGACTGCGAGCTCTTCATCAGTGTGCACGTCAACTCGATGCCGTCAGGGCGCCGCACGAGCGTCGCCGATGGGGTCGAGACTTACTTCCTGTCCGATGCCAAGACGGAGGATCAGCGGCGAGTCGCCCGGATGGAAAACGACGCGATCCGGTTCGAGTCCGTTGACGCCCAAGCCGTCGAGGGTGACCTCGCGACCATCGTGAAGGACTTGCAGCAGAACGAGTACTTGCGCGAGTCCGCGCGCCTGGCTGAGCTGGTCCAGCAACGCGTAGCGGGCGTGCACCCGGGAACCGACCGGGGCGTTCAGCAGGCCGGATTCTATGTGCTGAACAGCGCGCGCCGGCCCGCGATCCTGGTCGAAACCGGATTCGCCACCAACAAGCGCGACGGTGCGTTTCTCGCCTCACCGGCGGGGCAACGCAAGATCGCCCACGCGATCGCCGACGGGATCGTCGGGTACTTCCTCGAGCTCGAGCACAAACTGGCGCTCGGGGGCCCGCCATGATCGGGTTCAGGCTGGCCCCGCTGCCCGTTTCTCTCGCCCTGCTCTCCGGTTGCGCCTACTACAACGGTATGTGGAGTGCCCAACGCCTCGCGCGCGATGCGCAGCGGCTGGAAACCCGCGGCCAGGAAGCGGAAGCGCGTACCGTGTGGGGACGTGCCGCCATCAAGGCGGAATCGGTGCTGGTGCGTCATGCGAACAGCCGCTGGGCGGACGACGCGCTCGTGCTCCAGGGGGAAGCGCTGGCGCGGAGCGGGAGCTGCGCCGCGGCAGCGCGGCCGCTGACCCGCGCGCTCCAGAACGTCTCCGATGACGCGCTGCACGAGCGGGCCGCCCTCGCCGCGGCCGAGTGCGCCATTCGATTGGGTGAAGTCGCCGCCGCCGAGCGGCTGCTCGTTCCATTGCTCGCGTCGACCGATGCGCGGCGCCGCTCCAGCGCGGCGTATCTGGCTGGTCGGGCGGCGTTCGATCGCGGTGATGCCGTGACGGCCGCGGAGCGGTTCGCTCGCTCTGAGCGTGATGAAGCGGCTCCGGCTCAGGTCCGAGCCGTGGTGGCGGCCGGTGGCACCGATCGAGCGGTGGCGCTGATCGAGAGCGTAGCGCATCGCGATCGCGACGAAACGCGGTGGGCGGACGCGCTGGCGGATCTGGGTCGGCGGGCGGGTGCGGCGACCGCGGCCGACGGCCTCGACCGACTCCTGGCCCGCGGTCGCCTGCCCGCAGGGTCCCGGGCGCGGCTGCTGCTCGCCGACGGCGACCGACTGCGCGCCGCACAGGTGATCGATCGAGCCGCTGCCCGCTATGTCCAGGTGGCCAGTCTGGTCCCGGACTCCGCTGAGGGGGGCCGCGCCCGGGTCCGCATCGTGTCGTTGCAGGCATCACGCGCGCGCACGACCGCCGGGCTCGACTCGGTCTCGTGGCAGCTGAACCGGATGATGCCCGGACTCGGCGGTGCGGCACTGGCGGAGGCGCGCGAGCTCCAGCTGCAGCTTGCCGCGGCCAGGGGTGGGAGCGCGGATACATCGGCCATCGAGGACTTTCGGGCGGCGGAGCTGGCGCGTGACACGTTGGCCGCGCCGGCCCTGGCCGCCGCGCTGTTCCTGCGCTTCGTCGATCGTCACCCGGCGTCGTTGTTCGCCCCCAAGGCCCTGATCGCCGCCGCGCAGCTCCGTCCCGAAGCAGTCGACTCGATCAGCGCCGTGCTGCGGGCGCGCTACCCGGTCTCACCCTATTCGGTCGTGTTTCGCGGCGAGACGAGTCCGGCGTTCCAGATCATGGAGGACTCATTGGCGTCGGCCCTCGGAGTCTCGCGGCCCGGCGCACGTCTCCGGAGTGGATTCGCGGTCCGGATCGCATCTCCCCGAACCGGACCTCGGGGACCAGAGCTCGATCCTCCGCTTCCGGGTTTGGCGAGCGCGAGTCCGAACCGTCGGGTCGCCCCACCGCGCGAACAGCGGCCGTCGGATCGCGAGCGCCCAGCGGAGCGTCCGACGGAACGACCCACGACACGCCCCGAGGACCGTCCCTGAGCGCCGTCGAAGTCTTCGGCGTCCGGTTCCAGAACCCGGTCTTGCTCGCCGCCGGTACCGCGGGTTTCGGACATGAAGTGGCCGGCGTGATCGACCTGGAGGAGCTGGGTGGTATCGTCACCAAAGCGGTCACGCCCGAGCCGCGTCGCGGGCACCCCCGACCCCGGGTCGCCGAATTTGTCGGCGGCATGTTGAACGCCGTCGGACTGGCCAATCCCGGTCTGGACGTCGTCGCTGCCGAGGACCTTCCCTGGCTGGCCCGGCTGCGCCGGGCACGTGTGCTGGTCAACGTCGCCGGGGCGACCATCGAAGACTATGAACGGGTGCTGGAACGGCTGTCCGAGACGGAAGGGGTGACCGCGTTTGAGATCAACGCCTCGTGTCCCAACACGGCGGCCGGTGGGCTCGAGTTCGGGTCGACGGCGGAAGGGTTGGCGGAGCTCGTGCGACGCAGCCGCCGGCGCACGCGGAAGCCCCTCGTCATCAAATTGTCTCCCATCCTTCCTGATCTCCCGGCCATGGCCCGTGTGGTGCAGCAGGAAGGGGCCGACGCCGTGAGTCTCGTGAACACCATTCCCGGCACCCTGGCCGGTCGACTCGGCAATGGATACGGCGGCGTGAGTGGTCCGGCCCTGCTGCCGATCGGCGTGGTGGCGACGCACCGCGTGCGGCAACGGGTCGACCTGCCGATCATCGGCGTGGGCGGGATTCGCACGGCGGCCGACGCGCGGGAGTATCTGCGAGCCGGTGCGTCGCTCGTGGCGATCGGCACGGCGGCGCTCGCCGATCCTCGGGTCCCCAATCGCATCGCCCGGGCGCTTGCCAATGGCTGAGCTGATCGTCGCCTTCGATGTTCCCAGTGGACGGGAGGCCCTGGCGCTCGCCGACCGGCTGCCCGGCCTCTCGTGGGCTAAGATCGGCCCGGTCCTGTTCGTGCGTGAGGGCCCGGCCCTCGTGCAGGAATTCACACGGCGCGGCGTCCGCGTTTTCCTCGACATGAAGTGGCACGACATTCCGAGCGTGGTCGCCGAGGCCGTCTCGGCGGCCCGCACGCTCGGCGTGTCGATGGCGACCGTGCACTGTCTCGGCGGGCACGACATGCTGGCGGCGGCAGTGCGTGCCGCGGGTCCCGACCTCGCGCTCATGGGCGTCACGTTGTTGACCTCGCACACGTCGGCGGACGCAGAGCAGGTGTTCGGCCGCGGCGTGCCGGACTTAGGTCTCGAGGCAACACGCCTCGCCCGGCTCGCGACGGGCGCCGGACTGCGCGGGGTCGTCGCCTCCGGGCACGAGCTGGGCATGCTGCGGGAGGCGTTGGGTCCGAGGCCCTGGATCGTGGTTCCGGGGATCCGACCCCAGGGCTCCGAGCAGGACGACCAGGCGCGGATCGTGACCCCGGCCGAGGCGATTCGACTGGGGGCGACTCACCTCGTGATCGGGCGCCCCATCGTCCGAGCGCCCGAGCCGGCGCTCGCGTACCGCCAGGTTGTCGAGGCCCTGTGAGGACCCTGGCGATCCTGTTGCTGGCAACCGTCCGACTAGCGGGGCAGGCCCGACTCGAGGATGCGGCGCAGCATGCGCGCCAGGCATGGTTGGGGCACAACCCCGCCGCACTATTCGAGGGGAGCCCCGGCGTCATCCTGCAGATCCCGGGGACTGACCCTTCGGCGGCCATGGGCCGGGGCCAGGCGGCCGAGTTGTTGACACGCTACCTCCGAACGGCCGTGGAGCAGGGGGTCGACATCACGGTCGCCCGGGAGGTGGAGGAGGGTCGGGGGTACGTCGAGCTCGTACGACGCTACACGATTGCCGGGACTGTCGAGGAGCGTCGGGAAACGGTATTTCTGGGTCTGCGGCGGCTTGGAAACCGGTGGGTCGTTGTGGAGCTCAGGGCTGGTCCATAACCGACGTATGTTGTCCCCTTGCGGGAACTTACGACCTCGTCTACAATTCGAGGCTCAACTGCACTTTTTTTCCGAGGCGGGTTCCTAAGTGAAGGTTCGTTCCAGCGTCCAGCCGATCTGTGAGCACTGCAAAGTGGTCCGCCGCCGCGGGGTGCTGCGCGTGATCTGCAAGCGCAGTCCCAAGCACAAGCAGCGGCAGGGCTGAGCCATGGCGCGTATCGCTGGCATCGATCTGCCGCGCGACAAGAAGGTCGAGTACGCGCTGCCCTACATTTTCGGGATCGGCCGTAACAACGCGAAGCGGATTCTCGCCGAGACCGGCGTGAGCCCCGACACGCGGGTGCGCGACCTGCGCGATGCGGAGGTGGCGCGGCTGCGCCAGGTGATCGAGCGCGATGTGAAAGTCGAAGGCGCGCTGCGCACCGAAATCGCGATGAATATCAAACGGTTGATGGATATCGGCACCTACCGGGGTGTGCGGCATCGCAAAGGGCTGCCGGTGCGCGGGCAACGGACGCACACCAACGCACGCACCAAGAAGGGGCCGCGGCGGGCCATCGCGGGCAAGAAGAAACCGACCCTGAAAAAGTAAACGGCGGTCATGGCACAAGCGAAAGCAACGGGCGCGAAGCGCGCCAAGAAGGTCGTGGAGGCCGAGGGCGTCGTGCATATCACGGCGACGTTCAACAACACGCTCATCACGATCACCGACATGCAGGGCAATGCGATCAGCTGGGGTTCGTCCGGCAAGGCGGGCTTCAAAGGGTCGAAGAAGTCCACGCCGTTCGCCGCCACGGTGGCGGCCGAGCAGGCAGCCCGCGAGGCGGTAAATCTCGGTGTGAAGCGTGTGCACGTGCGCGTGCAAGGGCCCGGTGCCGGACGGGAATCGGCCATCCAGGCGCTGGCTACCGCCGGCCTGCAGGTGCGCTCGATCCGGGACGTGACGCCGATTCCCCACAATGGGTGCCGGCCGCCCAAGAAGCGGCGGGTCTAGGCGATGGCGCGCTACACAGGTCCGGCCTGCCGGTTGTGCCGCCGCGAAGGCACCAAGCTGTTTCTCAAGGGCACCCGCTGCCTGACGGAAAAGTGTGCGATCGAGCGGCGCGGGTACGCGCCCGGACAGCACGGGCAGTCGACCGGCCGGCGCCGCAAGGCGTCCGAGTACGCCAAGCAGCTGCGGGAAAAGCAGAAGGTGAAACGCATCTACGGATTGTCCGAGCGCCAGTTCCGCAACGTGTTCGAGCGGGTGTTGAAGGAGCCGGGTGTTACCGGTGAGGCGTTGTTGATCGCGCTCGAGACCCGGCTGGACAACATGGTGTACCGGATGGGCTTTGCCGTATCGCGCCGGCAGGCGCGGCAGCTGGTCCGGCACCGCCACATCCATATCAACGGGCGCGTGGTGGATGTGCCTTCGTTCCGCGTGCGTCCGGGAGACGAAGTGAAGGTCGCCGATGCCAGCCGCGATCTGATCCCCATCAAGCTGGCCCTCGATCACTTCAGCCGGGGGCAGCCGGTGCGGTGGATTCAAGTCGATGCCGAAAAAGCGGTGGGGCGCATGACGGAGCGACCCACGCGTGACACCATTCCGATTGCCGCTCAGGAACAGTTAATCGTCGAGCTCTATTCCAAGTGATGACGACTCTCGATTTGACGGGACTGGTCCGCCCGCACCTGGTCGAAATGACCAAGCGGGAAGACAACCCCAACGCCGCCGAGTTCCGCCTGCAGCCGCTGGAGCGCGGCTACGGACATACGCTCGGCAATTCGCTGCGTCGCATGCTCCTCTCCTCCTTGCGGGGCGCCGCGGTCTGGGCGTTCCGACTCGATGGCGTGGTGCACGAGCATCAGACCATCCCCGGGGTGGTCGAGGACGTGCACCAGATCATCCAGCGTCTGAAGCAGCTGACGCTCGTGCTCGATCCGGACGTCGACGAGGCGGTGCTGCACGTGCAT
>DATFGN010000375.1:0-3399 GCA_035249405.1 Gemmatimonadales bacterium | reverse complement strand
AGAGCGCAGCGTACTGCGCGTCGCTTGCAGCGCCGCTCGCGATTCCGACACGACGGTTGACCAGAGGCTGTCCCGCGCGGCGAGAGTGGCCAGCGCCGCATGGACGCGGCCCGAATCCGCACCGGCGGCGAGGGCGCGCCGCAACAGATCGCCCGCCGTCCCGGACTGGCGGCGATTGAGCGCGATCGTCCCGGCGAGCAGCAGGGCCCGTGGATCGTTGGCATTGACCAGGCTCGGCAACAACGAGTCGGCCACGGCGGTATCGCCGAGGATGACCCCGATGGCCGACATACTGAGGCGCCACAACGGCTCGTCGGGTTGCGCGGTCCGGGCCTCCCGGACGAACGGAAGACCGGCCGGATCACCGAGGCGGGCCGAGAGCGCGCGGGCCATCCGCAGCGGAGGCAGATGGTCGTCCACTTCGAAGGGTCGTTCAATGGCGGCCAGAGAATCAATGATGCTCGCCACGCCGTGATAGTCGAGGAAGCGTCGCGCCGCGACGAACTCGAGCTCGGGACGATTGTCGGAATTGGACAGAATGGCGCGGCTCTCGAGCTGCTCCGCGCCCCGGGGGCCGAGAATTTGCCGGTCGAAATAGTCGAGTGGCGAGTCGACGGCGAGGTATTCGTGACCAAAACGCTCGAGCGCCCCGCCCGGACCGAGCAGGGACGTCACCCAGGCCGTGTCGCGAACGATGGGCTGCGGCGATCCCAGCACCATGAGATCGTACGCGCCACCCGACCAGACAACGACGTGCGGAAATACACTGCGCACGTTGCGCACGATCCCCGCGACAATGGACAGCGGCAGCTGGTACAGCTGCACCCATTGGCAGAACACGCCGTCATCCGAGAGACGTCCCCGGAGGATGCGGTAGAACTCCGGGGTGTAGAGCGTCGCGATCCCGGCGATCCAGGGATTGCTGGGCTCCGAGACGATCACGTCGAATCGCTCGGATGACAGTTGCAGCGCACTGCGGGCATCGTCCGCGGTGGCCTGCACGTTGGAACGCCGCAGCACGTCCTCGTTCACATGCCGGAAGAATGGTGCGACATCCAACACAGCCTGCTCCAGCTCGACGACACGAACCCGTTCCATCCCCGGTACAGCCGCCATCACGGCCGTGGTGACGCCGCTCCCGAAGCCGATCACGAGGCCGGAACGCGCATGCGGGCGGGCGGCAACCGGGGCCAGACCCAGCATGGTCTGGGTATCCATGTCGCCGTAATCGGAGGCATCCACCTTGCCCGTCACCTTGAGCGTCCGCCCCACCGTCGACTCCCAAACCGACACGGTCGTGTTGCGGCCCTCCACGAACGCGAGCGGCCTGGCGCCGGCATGGTTCAAGAAGGCCTGCCGTTCCCCGGCGCTCATCAGGCCGCGCCCGTAGATCGTTGGCCCCAGGTCGACGAGGCGCGCACTCCAGCGCGGAGCGCCAATGGCGGCCGCCAGGCCGACAATTGCGAGCAGACCGCCACCGAGCACCCGGGTCCGCAGCCGGGTATGCTCAGCCGACCCTTCCGCCACGCCGCGAGCCGCGAGGGCGGCGAGGCCCAGTGCCGCGAGTACGTTGATCGCCAAACCGAGCCGCAGGCTGACGTCGCTGCCCAGCCAGGTCACGAGCACGAAACCGGTGAGCGTCGCGCCCAGGATGCTGCCGACCGTATTCAGGAGATAGGACTGTCCCACGTCCGAGCCGCGCGCCTCACCCGACCGCGCCACCAGATCGGTCAGCAGCGGAAACGTCATGCCCATGCCGATGGCCGGCACCAGGACGACCGCTGCCACGGCGCCGCCCATGAGCGCGAGTCGCGGGCCCGCATCGAGCTCCGGAATGTGGAACACCCACACGATGTAGGTCGGCAACAGGCTGAAAAACACCAGGATCAGGGCCGCGCCCCCCGCCGTCACTCCTTGGGCGAGTGCGGCCGAGGCGGCCGTTTCACCCGCTGAGACGCGGCGCCGCGCCACCAGTGAGCTGCCGATCCCGATGCCCAACAGAAAGCACAACAACACGAGCGTAAAGGCATATGTCGAGCTGCCGACCACCATGACCAGGATGCGCGTCCAGGCGATCTCATCGAGCAGCGACGCGAAGGCGGTGAGCACGAGCAGGACGATGGCCAGCGCTCGCAACGCGGGCGGCGTGATGAACGACGTCGACCGGTCCTCCGCGGCCTGGGGTGCGGGTTCGACGGCGGCCGGCGCGGGATCGGGCAGCCGAAGCGCCACGAAACCGATCACGAGATTCACGAGGGCGGTGCCCCAGAGGCTGGCCCGGATGCCGACGAACTCGATCAGGAAGAACCCTGCCAACGCCGTGCCCACACACGCCCCAAGCGTGTTGAGTCCGTAAAGGCGGCCGAGTGACGCGCGCAGCCGGCCGCGATCGGTGGCGGTGAAGGCCCGAGTCAGAACGGGGAGTGTTCCCCCCATCAAGGTCGTGGGAATGAGCAGGACCAGTCCCGCGAGTCCGAAGCGGAGCGCCACGATGATCCCCGATCCTGGCGGCAGGCCATGCGACAGGGCGATGTACGCCTGTTGTGCCAGAGACAGGACCAGCGGCGAGACCAAGCCAAACAGCCCGATCAGGATCTCGAGCTGTCCGTAGAGAGCCGCTGGGCGCCGATGATGGTCTACGCGCCGGCCCAGCAGCCACGCGCCCAGGCCGAGGCCACCCATGTAGGCCGCCACCACCGTGGTGATGGATTGGATGGTGGATCCAAACGCCTGGTACAACAACCGGACCCACATCAGCTCGTAAACGAGCCCGGTGGCTCCGGAGAGGAAAAACAGCAGGCTGTAGCCGAGGACCGGCCTAGAACGCATGTAGCTCGCGCATGGCGCGCGCGAGATCCTCCACCTGCGGGAGAATGAAGTCCTCGAGATCGGGAGCGTAGGCCACGAAGGTGTCGGTCGAGGCGATTCGTTTCACCGGCGCATCGAGCCAGGGAAAGCACTCGTCCGCCACCCGAGCCGCGATCTCGGCGCCGAAGCCCCATGAGAGCGAGTCTTCGTAGGCCACGATCACCTTGTTGGTCTTCTGTACGGACGTCGCGATGGTCGCCCAATCGATGGGGGAGAGGCTGCGCAGATCGACGACCTCAACACTCACGCCCTCCTGCTCCTCCAGCTGTTTGGCAGCCACGAGGGATCGCTGCACCACGGCTCCGTACGTGACGACGGTCAGGTCTTTCCCTTCCTTCACGATCTTCGCCTTGCCGAGCGGGATCATGAAGTTGGGACCGGGGTTGGGCGCTTTGTTGTACGTCTGTCGGTACAGGTGCTTGTGCTCGAGGAACAGCACCGGGTCGTCGCTGCGGATGGCCGTGCGGAGCAGCCCGTTGGCGTCGAGCGCCGTCGCCGGACACACGACTCGCAATCCGGGGACCGACGTGA
>DATFGN010000374.1:0-7015 GCA_035249405.1 Gemmatimonadales bacterium | reverse complement strand
TCCACTCCGGCCGCCAGGGCGACCCCCACCGGGGCACGCGGGAACGCGGAGCGCGCCTGCCAGATCAGCGTGAGCGGGTCGAACGAAACATGGGGCAGCACGTGTACGGCCGCCGACAAGGTGCTCCCACTGGCGGGCGTGACGGTCATCGTGCCGCTGGTTGCGCTGTCCGGTACGATGATCCGGATCGACCGGTCGCTCCACGTCCCGGGAGCGACGATGGCCGCGACGGTCCCGCTTCCCTGCAGGCGGAACCGGACGGTGCCGGTCGACTGGCTGTCGCCGAAACCGAATCCGTCGATCACCGCAGCGGCGCCTGCCACGAGCACGGGCTCGATGGCGCCATCGACGTAGTCGATGCGTGGGGCAGAGGGTCCGGGACCACCCGCTTCGCCGCCGCACGCGAGGGCGGCGACCAGCGCCATCAGGGTGGCGCTAGCGTCGCGCTTCCGAGCCACGAATGAAGTCCACTGCTTGCGACAGTCGCTCCGCGACACTCGAGAGCTCGGTCGCTCCCTGAGACAGGTCTTCGATCGCCCGCAGCTGTTCGGCGGCGGCCGCGGCGACGGTCTCGGTTTCCTGCGTCGAAGTGGAGGCACCGACTTGCGCCTGGGTCAGCGATTCGCTCATGCGCGACGCGCGCTCCGCGGTCGCCCGGGCGACGTCGGCCACGCGCTTTCCGGAGCGGGCGGTGCCGGCCGCCAGCTCGGTAATGCGGTCGAGGTCAGGCAGCAACGCGGTCGAGATATCCACCACGGAACCGAGCTCCACTCGGATCCGCTCCAGCAGTTGTGCGGCGCGATCCAGGGCGCGCAGCGTTTCCTGGACGGATTTCCCGACATTCCGCGCCTCGCGACCCGCCTCTTCGGCGAGCTTGTGCACTTCCTCGGCCACCACGGCGAAGCCATGTCCGTGCGAACCGGCGCGCGCGGCTTCGATCGTGGCGTTGAGCGCCAGCAGGTTCGTCTGATTCGCGACAAACCCGATTGCCTCGGAGAACTTCTCGACCCGTGCCGCCACCTCACGCAAGCGCCCCATTTCGGCGGCGCCCTCTTCCGTGGACCGCCCCAGGTCGGTCAGCCGTCGCACCGCCTCCTGGGTCGCGGACCGGACGCGGCCCGCCGTACGCTCGACTTGCTCTCCGGCTTCGCGTGTTTGGTCGCCGGCCGCGGCGACGTCCACGGCCCCGCGCTGAAGCTCGCCCGTCTCCGTCGTGGCGACGCCGAGCAACGTGTTCGCCTGGCGGGCGCCACTGCTGGCCCGCTGCGCCGAAGCCGCCACTTCCTGGCTCGACGCGTGAATCTCCTGTGTCGTCGCGGTGATCGTCTGCACGTACTGGCTCGCTTGATCCGACGCTCCCACCACCGGCTGGATCGCGCGTTCGAGGGCGAGCATCAGCGCGATCTGCGGGGCGGCGAGACTCAAGATCTCGGCGTCGGTTTCACGGTACATCCAGGGGTCGGAGTGTCGAATGCTCCACAAGCCGATCAACTGCTCGCCGTGGTACAGTGGCACGAGGATCTCGGATCCGGTGCGCTCCCCACCAGGAGAAATCGCGTCGCCCCGGCCGAGGTTGCGGGCCACGACCGGCCGGTGCGAGCGGACCGCCTCGCCGGTGAGCCCCGCATCGGCATCGAAGCGGAACGTGGCGGTGACGCCGTCGCGCATCGCGGTATCGGCGACGAGCTCCATCTCCCGCCGCTTCGGGTCGAAGCGGGCGAACCCGATGTGCTCCCACGCCACGAGGCGTCGAGTGATGTCCTGAATGTGGTTGAACGTGTTCACCAGGCTGATATCGGCGGCAATCGTCTGGGACAACCGTTGCACGAGCCGCAGCTCGTCGCCGTGGACTCCGAGGCGGATCACGTAGACGGATGCCAGGGTGGCGGCCGCCAGGGCGGCTCCCACCAGGGCTCCGGGGGCGAGCGCCAGGGAGGAATGGAGCAGCCAGAACCAGGCCAGCGCGAGGCCCGCGGAAGCGGCGTAGACGATCGTTTCCCAACGCGCGGTCATCCAGGCGTCCACCCACGCGATGGACCGGCTCAGGGTGAGCTCAAGGTAGAACGAGCCGTTCACGAGCACCATCATGAGCACGACCAGCGCGGCGATCGGGCCGATGTTGTCCGGCTCCAGCGCCAACGGGCCCGTGGCGCCACCGATCTGTTCGTAGATAAAGCCCGCGAGGGAGGCGCCGGCGGTGAGGTGGGTCGCGTTGGAAGCCGCCAATCGCAACGGGAGGCGCCGGAGCACAACGTCGCCCAACACGGTGAGCAACGTCGCGACGATGGCGGCGAACTCCCAGCCGCGCTCGAGTACCGCGAACGTCGTGACGCCCAGGACATAAGAAGAAAAGCCGTTGCCCGGCAGCGCGATGCCGAAGCGACGGGTGAGCGCTCCGACGACGACGAGGCCGAACAGGGCGAACGGGAAAGTTCCGCTGGCGGAGAGTCGGCCGGTTGCGTATCCGGCGAAGGCAACGCCGACCGCGAGCAGCGCACCCAGCGCGACGACGCTCCGAAAGAAAGACGCGGGCGCCGTCCGGAGGCGGAGAGACGGGCTCATGCGATGCGCGCAAGGTCGGCCGTGTGGCGCGGCATGTCAAGCGCCGCTATCGTTCGGGCCATGCGCGTCACCATAGAGTTTTGCGTCGTCTGAAACTATGAGCCGCGAGCCGCCGGTCTGGCGGCCGAGATACGGACGGCCTTCCCCCAGGTGGAGGTCCGGCTGATCGAGTCGTCGGGCGGTGTGTTCGAGGTCGAGCTGGACGGTCGTCGCATCTTCTCCAAGAAAACGCTGAAACGCCACGCCCAAACCGGTGAAGTGGTGCGGCTGCTGCGGGAGGCCGGCGCCAACCAGTGAAGATCGCCATCTCCACCGGAGGCGGCGACGCACCGGGGTTGAACGCCGTCATTCGGGGAGCCGTCCTTTCAGCGGTCAACCGGGGCTGGCAGTGCGTCGGTGTGCGACGCGGGTTTGGCGGCCTGTTGGGAGAGGACCTGCTGGTCCCGCTGGGAACTGCCGAAGTCCGCGGCATCACCCACATGGGTGGGACCATCCTCGGCACCAGCAATCGCGGCGATCCCTTCAAATGGCGCGAGCAGCGTCCGGACGGGACCTGGGAAGAACGGGACCGTTCCGACGACGTCGTCACCGCCTTTCGCGCCCACGAGCTCAACGCGCTGATCGTAATCGGCGGGGACGGAACCCTGGCCATCGCCCACCAGCTCATGACCAAGGGCGTCCCGATCGTCGCCGTTCCCAAGACCATCGACAATGACGTCGGCGGAACCGTCGCGACGTTCGGCTTCGACACGGCGGTTGCCACCGCAACCGACGCGATCGACAAGGTCCACTCCACGGCGGAGAGTCACGAGCGTGTGATGGTCGTGGAAGTCATGGGCCGGAATGCGGGATTCATCGCGCTGCATTCCGGGATCGCGGGCAGCGCCGACGTCATCCTCATCCCCGAGATCCCCTACGACCTGGCGAAGGTGTGCGACAAGATCCGGCACCGGGAAGCGCAGGGGCGCCATTTCAGCATCGTCGTGGTCGCCGAAGGAGCCGTTCCCCGTGGCGGCACCGAGAGCTATCAGGACACCGAACGCCGCCGCCTCGGGGGCGTCGGGGAGAAGGTCGCCGCGGCCATCCAGCGGATGACGGGCAAGGAGACGCGTGCGCTCGTGCTTGGCCACCTGCAGCGTGGTGGCAGCCCCACCACGTTCGATCGTCTGCTCGCGTTGCGCTTTGGGGCCGCCGCCGTGCGGCTGGTCGCTGAAAAGCAATTCGGCATGATGGTGGCACTCCAGCCACCGCGCATTGTCCCGGTCCCGATCGCGCACGCCCTGTCCCATCCGAAGCGGGTCACCATGGATTCCGACGTGGTCGCCACGGCCCGCGAGATCGGGGTCAGCTTCGGCGACTAGTGCGGACAGGTGTGACCGCCACGGAGGACACTCCGGTCCGGCGTCTTAACGCTCAACCTCTTGCTGCGTCTATGCATGGCCTGCCAACACGGGCTGGCACGGAGCTTTCCAGTATCGGGCCGTGAACGGAGGTCATCCATGAAGAAAATCGCATTGCTGATCGGCTCGCTGGGAATTCTAGCGGCCGGTACAGCCTCGGCCCAGACCAGCGTCAGCCTATCGATCGGGCTCGGGGAGCCGCGCCCCTATCTCGAGGGCTCCGTATTCATCGGCAGGCCGTATCTGCGGCCGTTGTACCGGCCGTACTACTATCCGCGGTACCAGCGCTATCGCTCGTTCGCCCCTCGCTACTACGACTACCGGCCGTACATCTTCGTTCCGCGCGGGCATTATCGCCGGCACGGGTTCGACCGGGTCGAGTTGCGTCGGTTCCATCGTGGGGACGATCACCGGTTCCGGCGGAATTTAGACCGCGATCGCGGCCGCTCCCGCCGCGATCGATTCGAACGGGACGAGCACGACTAGGAACGTCAAGGGATTCGCATGCCAAACGGCCGAGCCAACGCTCGGCCGTTTGCATTTTCGGGCTTCCATTCGTTGAATTCACCCGTGCCCCCCGCTCCCACTCGCGACCACGCCCTTCCCCCCGATCCGCAGGCGTACATCGCCGCGCTGCCCTCGACCGGGCGGGTGATCGTGATCGCCCCGACGCGAGCGGCCTGTGAAACGATCGAGCTTGCCATGGGACTCCATCTGGACACGCTGATCGAGCGCGAACATTCGAGTGACGTCCGCCGTCTGGCGGAATCGGGTCGCGGGTTCGGCATCGTCGCGGGGACAGGGACGGGGAAGACGCTGGCGATCCGTCCAATCGCGGAACGGATTCTCGGTGTGGCCCTCCGCGTCGGCGTCGTGAACCGGGAGCGGGAGGCGACTCCGGAGACGCCGACCTGGAACGTGGTCATCATCACCACGGGAATCGCCCGGCGCTGGTTTGAAGACGGCCTGATCACCAAGCGCGATACCCTCGTGGTGGACGAGATCCACCAGACGTCGGCCGAGCTCGAGCTGTGCCTGGCTTTGGGAAAGCGGGCCGGGTGCCGATTCATATGGTTGTCGGCAACGGTCGATCCCGAGTTCTACGCTCGGTATCTCGAGTCCGCCGAAGTGCTGGAGACGACTGCCTTCGATCCATCACGGGCAGCGCGCGTGCGCGTCATCCCGCTGAAGCCCGGCGATTTTCTGGACGAGCGCTTCGTCCGGCGGATCCTGAAGGACCGCCGCGGCGTGGCCGTATTCGTTCCCACCCGTGCCGAGGTCGAGGAGCTCGCCAACCGGCTCGGCGCGCAGTGGCCGGCGCTGACGGCGGCATTCTATCATGGCGGCGAGCCAATCCGGGTGATTCGACCGTTTCTGGATGGCGAGGTGGAGCGCCCATTCTTGCTCGCCATGACCGCCGCCGGCCAATCGGCGCTCAATATTCGGGGCCTGGATACCGTGGTGATCTACGACGCGCGCTATGCCAACGTCGTGGATCACGGCCGCAATGTGCTCACGCGACTCTACCTCGGCGCCAACGAAATCCTGCAAATGGCGGGACGCGTGCATGGCCGCGTCGCCCAGGGCGAGGTCTACATCCTGAGCGACCGAAATCTCGACTTCGCGGCACTGCGCCCCACGCCACCCGAATTTCAGCTTGCAGGGGACGCCGAACGGGTCGCGATCACCTGCGCCGCCCTGGGCGTCGACGCCACCGAGCTGGACCTGCCCGTGCCGCTCGACCGCCGGGCGTATCGGGATGCCGCCCGGACGCTCGTCGACCGGGGCCTGGTCGAAGGCCGCCGGCTCACGCGCTACGGCCACGCCGTCGAATCAATGCCGGTGGAGCGACCCTGGGGCGAGCTGCTGGTCCATGCGGCGGCCGAGCTCACGCCGGTGGTGGCGGTCGCCGCGAACATCGACTCCTTGCACCGCATGACGCGGGAAACGCGCAACCTGAAGGGCTTGATCGTCCCGGGCAGCGATCACCTCACCGCCTACAACGTCTTCGCCGAAGCGGTGAACAAGCACGGATACCTGGGCGAGGTGTATGGGCTGCCCCGCCATCTCTTCCGCGAAACGATCGATCGCTGGGCGGAGTGGCGTGGTGTGTTGATCAAGGCAGTGGAGGACGTCGCGCTCGGCACGGCCTCGGTGTACCGGCAGATCGAGCAACCACTCCCTGAGCGGTTCCCGCTCGCCGATGAGCGCATGTGCGCCGCCTTCCAGGATCTCGTGGCTCGCATTCAGCCGTTCGATCTGGTGATCGATGAGACGACCGCCGACGGGCGCGAGGCCCGCGTGTCACGTGGATCGGTGTGCGGCAGCTGGGGAGCCGTGGCGGGAAACCTGCGCTACTTCGCCGACCGGTTCGGGAATCCGCGGGCCGGCATCGAAGGGACGCAGATCCCCGAGCGGTTGATCAAGCGCTACGCCCGGCGCAGCGCGCCGGCAGTGGAGTTCGACGAGCGTCGTGGACGCGGCCGGCTGATCGAGGTGCGGACCGTCGAGTACTTCGGGTTCCTGCTCGAGCGCGACGTGGGGCCGCTGCCCGACCCGTTTCCCGCTCCGCTGGCCGCAGCCGCACGCGCCGCTCTGGTCGCCGCCCTGCTCCAGGGGCGCACAGCGCATCCCGATCAACGGGCCGTGCGCCGCGCGTTGGACCGCTGCGGCGAATACTGGCGCCGCTCGGGCGGCACGCTCACGGCTCTGACCTCGGAACGCCTGGCGGAGTCGCTCGTGAGTCAGCTGGCGGGGGTGGGCCGTTGGGACGACTTCATCGCGCGCCGCTTGACCCTCGATCCCGATGCCCTCATCCCGGCCGACGTACGGGCGACGCTCGATGCGCTTCCGTCATCACTTCATTTGTATGGCGATCGCGTGCCGCTCGACTACGATGTCGAACCGAGCGGGAGCGTGGTGCGGTTGCGGCTCAAGGAAGGCCAGGCGCGTCGGCTGCGCCCCGACGACCTCCCCGCGCTCGACCGCCCGCTGCGGTTTACGGTCGTGCGGGGCAAACGATCCGCAATTCAAGCGGCCTCAATTGAGGACAT
>DATFGN010000373.1:0-2917 GCA_035249405.1 Gemmatimonadales bacterium | reverse complement strand
TCGCGTGTCGTCCGTCCACTCGGGCAACAACAGACTGTCCTCGCCGAGCAGCGTCGGGACCTCGCTGCGCGGCGCGACCGGTCCCCAGCGGTAGCCCGGCCACTCGCTGGTGAGGGCAAGATGGACGCCGATGTCGAAATCGGCGTGCGCCCGGGCGTAGGCCGCGATCTGCTGGAACCAGGGTCCCGGCACGATCACGCTCCCCGAAATGACGAGACCCGAATCCCTGGCGGCCTTCACCGCCGCATTGCCGGACCGCGTCGTGCCGAGATCATCGAAGTGGACGATGAGCAGGCGGGAGCCGCGCGGATAGCCGAGCCGCACTTCGAGCGGCATCGCCTCCGGAGTCGCGGCGGGTGGCGTCACCGTGGGGGCCGGCGAGCCCGTGCAGCGCACGATGAGGACGGCGAGAAGGCAGGTGACACCGGATCGACGCATGCGGACCACTCCGCTCTACCCAGCGCTCAACAGCTCACCGATCCGGGCCAGGTGATGATCGTCGTGCTCGGCGACGAACAGGGCGAGGTCGATGAGACGCATCGGCGTCTGGAGGCGGGGATGGAGGGCCGTGCGCTCGAGTAATGCCGCGTCGGCGTTGTCCAGCAACGAAACGAAGCGGCCGCGCTCGCGCCGAAACGCTTCCAACAGCGAAGCAAGCGGGAACGCGTTGTGATTCGCCTGATGCGTCTTGCGATTGCCGATGTCCGCGGCGGTCAGGACCTCGGCGCCGGTGGCCAACTCTCTTCCGCGCGTCAGCCACAGCGGTTCGAGGTCGAGCAAGTGACCCACGTTCTCCTGAATCGACCACGTCTCGCCCAGGCGTCGCGTCAGTGTGGCCGTGGCCACCCCGCGAACGCGCTCCTCGACCCGCGCCGGTGTGCCCCGCACCCGCTCGACGACGTTAGGAAACAGCTCGTTCGGCGAGTCGAACTCGAAGTGACGCTCGAACCAGCGGGCCGGCACGATCGTTATTGCTCCCGCGGTACCGCCTGCGTGCGGTCCACGACCCGCGCCATCACCGGAGCCCCCGGGAAGAGCACTTCCAATCCACCCACCACGACCTGTTCCCCGGCGCTCACGCCGCTCGCGATCTCGACCCAGCCCGGCGTCCGGACCCCCAGGCCCACCTGCCGCTGGGTCGCTTTTCCTGAGTCCACGACCCAGACGAAGTTCGCGCCTTGCAACGGCACGATGGCGTCTTCAGGGACCACGACCGCCTTGGGACGCATCCCCGTCACCAGGCGTGCCTCGATGAACATGCCCGGTTGCAGCAAGCGCTGCGGATTGGGCACGTGAGCTTTGATCAGGATCGTCCGGCCCGGCAGCTGTACGACGGGATCGACGAAATCCACCTCGCCCACAAAGTCCCGCCCGGCAATGGCGCCGACTCGGAATGTCACGCGCTGCCCCCGTTGCAGGGACCGCGCATACCGCTCGGGGACCTGGAACGAGGCCCGTTGTGGGTTGACGGTTTGCAGCGAGGCAAGTCGCGTGCTGGAATTGACGTAGTCGCCGATGCTGACGAACCGCTGGCCCATGACCCCGCTGAAGGGCGCACGCACGGTGGTGCGCGCGAGCCGCGCGCTCAGCAGCCGGTATTGCGCATCCGCGCTGCGACTACTCGCCTCGGCATGCTCCAAATCGGACGCGGACGCCGCGTTCTGGGCGATCAGATCTTTGGTCCGGGCCAGGTCCTGTTGAGCCAGATCGCGCTGGGCCGCCGCCTGGGCGGCCTGGGCCCCGAGCTCGGTCGAGTCGATCTGGAACAACCCCGTGCCCCGCGCCACCTCGCGTCCCTCGCGAACCAGGATCGCGACGACCCGTCCCTCGACTTCGGGACGCAGCTCGATCGACTGGACCGCCTCGACCTGACCCGTCGCGACGATTTCGTCGCGCACCGTGTCCGTCCTGGCCACGGCCACCTCGACCGGCATCCCGGGGGGGCCGCCACCGCCCCCACCCGGACCGCCACCGGCTGCGCCCTTGCCCTTACACGCCACGGCCGCCAGGAGGACGGCCACGTAGCCAGCGCCTCGCCGCACGTCAAAACGGTTCTTCACTGTGATTCCTGATCGAAGGTGATTCGCTCGCCGAGGATGACTTCCAGCCCCGCGCGCGCGCGCCGTGTGTTGTAGAGCGCCTGCACCAAATCCGCTTCCGCCGACACCAGCCGGTTTTGCGCATCCAGGAGGTCGAGGATCGTCGTCGCCCCAGCCCGGTAGCGCGTTTCCTGCACGCGGTTGTTCTCCCGCGCCACGAGCACCGCGTTTTGCTCCAGCACCACGGTGGCCCGACTCGTCTCGTACGCATCGTAGGCGACGGTCACGTCGTGCCAGGCCGAGCGCTCGAGATCGGACCGGATCGCCCGCGCGACGTCGCGGTTCACCCGCGCCTGGGTCAGCTGGATCTCCCGTTGCCCGTTGTTCCACAGCGGGAACGACACCGTCAAGGAAAGACTCGACCGTTTGATCAACTTGGGATACCACTGGGTGTCGAACGCGCCCCCGTTGAAATCGAGCGAGACGTGCGGCAGATAGTCACCGCGCCGCGCCCAGAGATTCGCCGATGCGGCCCGCTCGTTGGCACGGGCGATCCTCCAGGCCGGGCCCTGCGCCAGACTTCGCGCCACGGCATCCGATACCGTGAACGGCAGCACCCGCATGGTCGTCGAATCGTCGAGCACCGAGACCGCGTCTGCCGGGCCCGGCAACCCGATGCGCCGGCCCAGCTGCAGCTGCGCCGCCCGCAACGCCGATTGTTGCTGCAACAAGGCGATGCGCGCCTGCGCCAACCCCAACAGTAACTGCAGCGAATCAGTCTGGACCGCGGCACCGGAGGTCACCCGAGCGCGCGCGACCGTGAACTGCTGCTCGGCGCGATGCAACTGATCTTCCGCCACCCGTGCCAGGGCCCGCTG
>DATFGN010000372.1:0-5958 GCA_035249405.1 Gemmatimonadales bacterium | reverse complement strand
GTTCGTACTGGCCCGCTCGGCCAATAGCCAAGTCGGCCGGGGCGACGTGACGTGGTGACCGTGCGCGTCTCCCTCCCCGCCCGGAGCGGGGCGCAGGGCGACGCATCCTACGACATCTTGATCGGCCGAGGCTTGCTGGTGGAGCTTCCGGCGTTGCTCGCGCGGACCTGCCCGGCCCCGGCGTACGCGGTGATCAGCGACTCGCACGTGGGACCGCGCTATGGCGATCCGCTCGTTGCCGCGCTGCGGCAGGCGGGTCACAGCGCAGATCTCTACACATTCCCGGCGGGCGAGCGGAACAAGACGCGAGAGACCTGGGCGGCGTTGTCGGACCGCCTGCTGGAAGCGCGCCTCGGTCGCGACGGCGTCGTGATCGCGCTGGGC
The DNA here is from genome assembly GCA_035249405.1 of Gemmatimonadales bacterium. Taxonomy (GTDB): domain Bacteria; phylum Gemmatimonadota; class Gemmatimonadetes; order Gemmatimonadales; family GWC2-71-9; genus DASTHG01. The sequence goes on along the minus strand of DATFGN010000372.1, from coordinate 5,574 downwards.
GGGGGCGTGACCGGTGACGTGGCGGGTTTTGTGGCGGCGACCTACCTCCGGGGCATCCGCTATGTGCAGGTGCCGACGTCGTTGTTGGCGATGATCGATTCCTCCATCGGTGGCAAGACCGGCGTGGACGTCCCGCGCGGCAAGAACCTCCTGGGCGCGTTTCATCAGCCGAGCCTCGTGCTGGTTGACCTGGAGACGCTTGCCACGCTGCCGGCGCCGCAGTTTGCCGCCGGGATAGCCGAGGCGGTCAAGCACGGGGTGATCGCCGATGCGGAGTACTTTGCCGGGCTCGAGCGGGACCACCGACAATTGCTGGCGCGGGCGCCGGAGCAGCTCGAACAGGCGGTGCGGCGCTCGGTGGAGATCAAGGCGGAGATCGTCGCCGCCGATGAGCGGGAAGCGGGGCGCCGCGCGGTGCTGAACTTCGGGCACACGATCGGGCACGCAATCGAGGCGACGAGCGGGTACGGGGTCCTGCATGGTGAGGCGGTAGCGATTGGAATGGCACTGGAGTCCCGGCTCGCCGAGCGAGCCGGCGTGGCCGAGGCCGGGACGGCCGCGCGTATCGAGCGAGTGCTGTCCAACTACTCGCTGCCGCTCGAGCTTCCTGATGGGAATGCCGTGGATCGACTGCTCGAGGCGATGCAGCACGACAAAAAAACGCGCCGGGGAGAGTTGCGGCTGTCGTTGCCGCACCGCATCGGTGCGATGGGTGTCGACGCTCAGCGAGGTTGGACCGTGCCTGTTGCAGAAGCGCTGATGCGTGACATCCTCACCAAACCACTGTGATCCACGACAATTAGTTACGACCGAATGACTTATGCCCTCACGGGCAAGCTTTCAACACATTGCCAACATTTTTTTCACCATGTACACTTTCCACAGATGTGTTGATAGTGGACAAACAACGCAGTTGTGCAGACGCAAAAGAATTTGTGATGTGGAAAAACCACTCCATTTGCACGTGCGTACTTAGGTATCCTATATTGAGCGCGCCCGAGGCCGTCTAGTTACACGGCCGTCATCAAAAAAACGCGTCAGCCCGCTTTGGGGAGTCCAGCGCATGGCCCGTGCGTCCACTGGAAAAACAAAGTCGTTTTTCAAAACCACCCCTTCCGGCGCCTTCGACCAGTACCTGCAGGACATCCAAAAGCTCCCCTTGATCAAAGATCCCGCTGAGGAACGGCGGCTCGCCCGGCGTGTCCAGCGGGGCGATGAGAAAGCGGCGGAGCGACTGGTCACGGCGAACCTGCGGTTCGTGATCTCCTACGTGAAGAAGTATCAGGGACACGGACTGGACCTCTCCGAGCTGGTCGCTATCGGAAACGAAGGGCTGCTCAAGGCCGTGAAGAAATTCGATCCCGACCAGGGGGTGAAGTTCATCTCCTACGCCGTCTGGTGGGTCCGTCAGGCCGTGCTCAAAGCCCTGGCGGAGCAGACCCGCAGTGTCCGCATTCCCTTGAACCAGAATTCCCAGCTGATTCGGATGAGCCGCACCGAGACCTACCTGTCCCAGGAGCTCGGCCGCGAGCCCACCGACAACGAAATTGCCCTTGCGTTGGAAGACACCGTCGAGAACGTGCGCACGGCGCGTCGCATGACCGCCGCGGAGCTGTCGCTCGACGCCCCAGTCGACCGCACCGACAAGGATGCGGCCACGCTGGGAGAGCGGTTCGCCGGAATCGAAGGCGGCGAGATCGAAGACCGGACCGACGGGCGGCTGATGCGGGAATTCATCGACCGCATCTTCCAGAAGTACCTCACGCCCCGCGAACGGAAAATCCTCTATCTCTACTACGGCCTCGAAGAAGGCAGCGAAGCCATGACGCTCGAAAAAATCGGGGCCCTGATGGGGGTGACCCGCGAGCGCATCCGTCAGATTCGTGAGCGCGCCTTCGAAAAGCTGCGTGAGTCGCCCGACGGCCGGGCGCTGAAGGGATTCTGGCGCGCCGCCTAGCCGAATCCACGGCGACGCTGTGGACACGAGGGGCCGGGATCGCATCCCGGCCCCTGTTACTTTCCTCCCATGCTCCGCGAGCTGCCCATGCGCGGCCTCGAGTCGATCGTCGGGCGCCGGCATCTGCGCCGGGCCCCGAGCGAGCGCGTCACGTATGCGAGCGACGGCCTCCCGACTCATCGCCGCCTCCCCGCTCTGGTCGTCCTCCCCGGCACTCGCGACGAGCTGATCGCCGTCATTCGACTCCTCGCTGAGTCGGGGATTCCGTTCGTGCCCCGCGGTGCCGGGACCGGCCTGTCCGGTGGGGCGCTCGCGGCACCCGACACGGTGCTCATCGCCCTCACGCGGCTGAATCGCATCCTCTCGGTCGATCCCGTCAACCGTCTGGCCGTCGTGGAGCCGGGAGTCGTCAACGTCCGGTTGTCGGCTGCGGCCGCGCCCCATGGGCTGCACTATGCACCCGACCCCTCCAGCCAGACCGCCTGCACCGTCGGCGGCAACGTCGCCGAGAACGCCGGTGGTCCACATTGCCTGAAATACGGCGTGACTGCGAACCATGTCCTGGCGCTCGAAGTCGTCCTCGCAGACGGACGCGTGATCGAGCTGGGGAGTCCGGGTGGCGAGCCGTGGGGTCCGGATCTGGTCGGTCTGTTCGTGGGATCGGAGGGCAACTTCGGGGTCGCGACCCGCATCACGGTGCGCCTCACCCCGACGCCCGTCGCAATCCGGACGCTGCTCGCCGACTTCATGAGCCTGCGCGCGGCAGGCGAGGCCGTGTCGGCGATCATCGCGAGCGGCGTGGTGGCGGCCGCGCTCGAGATGATGGATCGCTCCTGCATCAACGCGGTCGAGGACTCGGTCTATAGCGCCGGCTATCCTCGCGATGCCGCCGCCGTGCTGCTGGTCGAGCTGGACGGTTCCCATCCCGCGGCGGTCGACGCCGACGCCGCCGCGGTCCGGGACCTGCTGGCAAGCCGTGGCGCCAGATCGATCCGGACCGCCGCCGATCCCCGGGAGCGCGAGCGATTGTGGCAGGGTCGGAAGAAAGCATTCGGAGCGATGGGACGGTTGTCGCGGGACCTCGTCGTGCAGGACGCCGTGGTGCCCCGCTCATCACTTCCCGACGTGCTCGAGACCATCGCCGCCATCGCCGACCGTTACCGGCTGGTCGTGAGCAATGTGTTCCACGCCGGCGACGGCAATCTCCACCCCAACATTTCCTACGACGCGACCGACGCCGATCTGAAAGCACGCGTCGAGACCGCTTCCGCCGAGATCATGGCGGCCTGCATCGCAGTCGGCGGCACGATCACCGGCGAGCACGGAGTGGGGCTCGACAAGCTGCGCTACATGCCGTTGATCTTCGACGGGGAGGCCCTCAGCGCCATGCGCGCCGTGCGCCGGGTGTTCGATCCGTTGGAGCGAGTGAACCCGGGCAAGGTCGTCCCGGTGCATGCCTGCCGCGAATGGGTACAGGACCGCCGCTGGAGCGCGGCATGAACCTCCTGCTCGAGAAGGTCCGTGCCCTGCTGGGCGCCGAGGCCGTTCTCGACCCGGGCTCGGCGGGCGTAGCTCCCCGCATTGCACCTCCCACTCCGGAAGCCGTGGCCCTGCTGCTGCGCACGGCAACGGAAGAAGGATGGAAGGTGCGGGTCGAAGGAACGGGCAGCTGGCAGCCGGCCGATGCCCCGGCCGATCTGGCGCTCACGACCCGGCGCCTCGACGCGGTGGAATCCATCGAGCCACAGGACCTGGTCGCCACCGCGCAAGCGGGCGTCGGCTGGGACCGCCTGCGTCACCAGCTGGCGGAGCGCGGCGTCTGGGTGGCCCTCGACCCTCCCGGCCTCGCCGGCCGGACCGTGGGCTCCGTGGTGGTCGGCGGCACCGCCGGACCGCTGCGCCAGGGGCTCGGCCCCGTGCGCGACCACTTGCTCGGCGTCACGGTGGTCACCGGCGACGGCCGTGTCATCTCGAGCGGCGGACGCGTGGTCAAGAACGTCGCGGGATACGACCTCACGCGCCTCCAGGCCGGAGGCTTCGGGGCCTTCGGCGTGATCGTCCGCGCGCACCTGCGCCTGCGCGCCCTGCCGCGGGCCGATGTCACGTTGACGCTCGAGGGGACGCGCGAGGACCTGAGCCGGGTGGGGGACGAGGTGCGCGAGCGTGGACTGTCACCCGCAGCGCTCGAGCTCTTGTCCCCGGCCCTCGCGCGCCGCGCCGGTTGGGTCCTGGCGCTGCGCTGCGCGGGCTCGGCGGCCCAGGTCGAAGCCGAAGAAGCGACGGTCCGCGCCCTGGCCGAGGGTCGCTTCGCCCCGCTCCCCGCCGATGAGACACACGCGTTCTGGCAGCGAGCCGGCGAATCGCTCGCGGTTCGTCCCGTGACCCTGCGAGTAGGCGGCCTGCCGGACGCGACCGAAGACCTGCTCGATCTGCTCGCCCATCAGCTGGGGGACGAGTGGATCTCGGCCAGCCCGGGCCTGGGGACGATCCGCTGGAGCGGCGAGGCGACCGCGGATCGGCTGCGTCATCTACGCCGCACCCTCGCCGCGCGGGAGGTGCCGCTCACCCTCGAGCGCGGATCCTGGTCCCTGCGCGGCGCGGTGGGCCACTTCGGCGCGTATCGCGAAGGCATCGGCCCGCTGGTGCGAGAGCTGCGCCGCACGTTCGATCCGGCCTCCACGCTCGTCGTACCGATCGCCGCAGAAGAATGACGGTCGACACCCGCGGGGGCTTCGCCGCCCTCGACCCTTGCGTGCATTGCGGGTTCTGCTTGCAGGCCTGTCCGACCTTCCTCGCCACGGGCGACGAAGCCGATGGGCCGCGCGGTCGCATCGAGCTGATGCGCGCGCTCGAACGCGGCGAGCTCGCTGACGACCCCGAGCTCGGGCGACACCTCGATCGCTGCCTCGGCTGCCGGGGGTGTGAGCCGGTCTGCCCCTCCGGAGTCGGCTACGGCGCCGGGTTGGAGGCGGCACGAGAGCGCCTCACGCGGCAGCGCGGCGTGCCGCTGCTCACGCGCTTGGCGCTGGCGATTATGACGACCCGGTTTCTCTCGAGCGCGTTCTACGCCGCGGCGCGGGCGTTCCGCGCGACCGGTGTCCCGCGCGCACTCGCCGGGCACGGTCGCTTCCGGTTCAGCATGGGAATGCTGGCGGCAACGAGGGCGGACGGGCGGTCCGGCGGTCCGGCGGTCGTTCGTCGAGCTGTCCGACCCGCGCCGACCGCCCGACCGTCCGACCGCCCGACCGCCGTCGTTCTCTTTCGCGGCTGCGTCATGAACGGCCTCTTCTCTCACGTGCACGACGCCACCGTCCGGACGCTCACCGTAAATGGATACGACGTCGTCGCAGCGCCCGAACAAGTGTGCTGCGGCGCGCTGCACGCGCACGCCGGGCTGCAGGACTCCGCCCGTTCGCTGGCTCGCGCCAACGTGGCGGCCTTCGCCGATGGGAGCGCACCGATCGTCGTCAACAGTGCCGGGTGTGGCGCCCAGCTCAAAGCCTATGGGCACGTGTTGGGGGATTCGGCTGCGGCGGATTTCGTCGGCCGCATCCGCGATGTGACCGAGCTGCTGGCCGAGCGAGGGCCGGTCGCTGGGGCGCCGCTCAAGCAGGGGC
>DATFGN010000371.1:0-3126 GCA_035249405.1 Gemmatimonadales bacterium | reverse complement strand
GTCCGTCGTGCCGTCGCAGGGCGAGCGTGACCGCGCGCCCTTCGATATCAACGTCACGGGTGATGTCCGCGTCGTCGAGGGTCGCACCCAGCAGGATGTGCCGGGCCAGCGTTTCCCCCGCGACATAGCTCTCGAAAGCCTCCACCGCGCCCACGACGTCGGCCGCACCGGAGACGCTCACTGCGATCCGCAGCGTGTAATCGTAGTCGGCTTCCTTGCGAAGCCGCTGCACGCGGTTCACGACCTCGCGCGCCAGTCCTTCCTGCTCCAGATCCGGCGTGACCGTCGGATCGAGCGCGACGACGAACGGTCCGTCGGCCATCACCACCCACTCGCTCGCCACGGCGCGCGTGATCGTCACATCGTCGGGGAGAATCTCCCATTCCCCGATCCGCACCGGCTCGCCCCGCTCCAATGCATGCAGCGACGCGGCATCGAGCTGCGCGATGGCGGCCGCCACCTGTGGCGTCGCCGGGCCATACCGTTTTCCGAGGCTGCGGAAGTTCGCTTTGCCGACGAGCGAGACGAGCTCGTCGTCCGATTCCACGACTTGATACGTCTTCACGTTCACTTCGGCGACCAAGATATCTAACAGGTCTGCCAAGACCGGCCCCCGCACCGCGGCCGGTACCGCCAACTGCATGCGGGCCAGCGGCTGCCGGACCCGGATGTTGCGCAATTCCCGCGCCGCCCGCGCCAGGGAGGCGAGCCGTCGCACCGCTGCCATAGCGTCGAGCAACACGGGCTCGCGGCGACCCTGATCGGCCGGATACCGCTCCAGGTGCACGGAGGTTCCGGCCAGCGCGCGGTGCAGCCAGTCCGAAAGAAACGGCGCCACCGGCGCCAGCATCCGGGCCACCGTTGCCAGCGCCTCATGCAGGGTCGCCAGTGCGGCTTCATCCGCCGAACGGTCCGGCGCCCAGAACCGCGGCTTGTTCAACCGCACGTACCAATTCGAAAGATCTTCGGTGACGAACTCGACGATCGCCCCCACGCCGGTCGTGACGTCGTAATCGTTCCAGGCGGTGCGCACGCTGGCGACCGTCTGGTCGAGCCGCGCCAGGAGCCACCGGTCCATGTCCGGGCGCTCCGCCACCGGCGGTACCGTGGTACCCGGCCGCCACTCCTCGGCGTACTTCTGGAAGAAATCGTAGCTCGAGCGGAGCGTATTGAAGAACCCGCCGGTGTACTTCCCCACGTCCTCCGGATCGAACCGCTTGGGGCGCCCGACCTGACTCGATCCCACGAGATAGACGCGCACCGCGTCGGCGCCGTGCTGCTCGATGACCTGCCAGGGGTTCACCACGTTGCCGCGGCTCTTCGACATCTTCTGGCCGTGGGCGTCGAGCACCAGCTCGTTGACGATCACGTTGCGATAGGCGGGCGCGTCGAAGCAGCCGACCGCGATCGCGAGCAGCGAATAGAACCAACCGCGCGTCTGGTCCACCCCTTCGCAGATGTAGTCCGCCGGGAAGTGCGCGCGGAACTCCGCTTCGTGCTCGAAGGGATAATGCCATTGCGCCGCCGGCATCGATCCCGAATCGAACCAGGCGTCGATCACCTCGGGCACACGCCGCATGGTGCCGCGGCATTGCCGGCAGGTCCACGTATAGCCGTCGATGAACGGCTTGTGTGGATCGAAGTCCTTGGGAACCGGTTTGCCCCACCGCTTGGCCAGCTCCTCGAACGAGCCGATCACCTCGCGATGCTCACGATCGCGATCGCACTCCCACACGTTCAGGGGCGTGCCCCAGTAGCGGTCGCGCGAGATCGCCCAGTCGACGTTGTTGCTGAGCCATTCGCCGAAGCGACCGGTGCCGATTTCGCTCGGGTGCCACCCCACCTCCGCGTTCACCTCCAGCATGCGCTGGCGGAACGCGGTGGTGCGCACGAACCACGAGGTGCGGGCGTAGTAGATCAACGGCGAGTCGCAGCGCCAGCAGAACGGATACGAATGCGTGAGCGGCCGGGTCTCGAGCCACAACCCGTCGCGTTTCAACCGCTCGATGATGAGCCCATTGGTCGCCTTGTCGGTGACCAGCTTGCCTTCGATCTCCGGCCAGGTGGTCCCCTGAAACGTGCCATCGCCCGCCACCGGATTCACGAACGCGAGCCCCTGCAGCTGGCCCACGGCGTAATCGTCCGCGCCGAACGCCGGCGCCATGTGGACGAGCCCGGAGCCATCCTCGGCACTCACGAAATCCCCCGCCACCACGAGCGCGCGCTTCCCGTCCGGTGGCAGCGGCACGACGTCGAGCGGCCGCTGGTATTGCTGCCCCAACAGCTCCCGCCCCTGAAACGTTCGCACCAGCTCACCTTCGCTCAGCGGGCGGCCGTGGACATGGATATCGTCCGCCCGCGCCGTGGCCGCGATGTAGCGGCGCAGCTCGCCATCGGGGCCGGCCACGGCGTACTCGCCGTAGGGCAAGTCGACGTGCACAGCGACGGCGACGTTGGCGAGCAGCGTCCAGGGCGTCGTGGTCCATACCACGAGGTGGCCCTTCGGGTCGTCGGCGAGGCGAAACGCCACGTACACGGAATTGGTCTGCGTGTCTTCGTAGCCGAGCGCGAGCTCGTGCGAAGACAACGCCGTGCCGCAGCGCGGGCAATACGGCAGCACCTTATGCCCGCGATACAACAGATTGCGATCGTGCAGCCGGCGCAGCAGCCACCACACCGATTCGATGTAGGGACTCGTATAGGTGATGTAGGCGTGCTCGTAGTCGAGCCAGTACCCGATGCGGTCCGAGAGCGCTTCCCAATCGGTCTTGTAGGTGAACACGCTCTCACGGCACAACTGGTTGAACCGCTCGACGCCGAACGCCTCGATCTGCTTCTTGCCGCTGATCTGGAGCTGCTTCTCGACCTCGATCTCCACGGGCAAGCCGTGCGTGTCCCATCCCGCGATGCGCGTGACGCCCTGCCCCAGCATGGTGTGGTAGCGGCACACCATATCCTTGATGGTGCGGGAGAAGACGTGATGGATGCCGGGCCGGCCGTTGGCGGTGGGCGGGCCTTCGAAAAAGACGAACGGCGGTCCGTAGCGCGTGGCTTCCTGCACGCGGTCGAACAGCCGCTCGAATTTCCAGGCGGCGAGGAGTTCCTTCTCGAGCCCATCGGCTCGCA
>DATFGN010000370.1:0-24940 GCA_035249405.1 Gemmatimonadales bacterium | reverse complement strand
CGCGTTGCAGAATCAAGTCCGCGGAAGCGGAGGGCAGGTCCGCGCGGAAGTCAGCCGCGGCCCCGCGTAAGCGATCGAGCGCATCCGTGGCACTGTTGAGGGTGCGTTCGTAACGCGCCTGGCGCGCGCTATCCGGCGTCTGCGCGGCGATCGCCAGCGCGAGGATGATCGAAATCATTTCAGGAATCGATGCCGACTTCGCAGTAGCAGAAGGGGTCCCCCGCCTGAGCGGGAAGGAAGAGGCAGCCGGCCCCGGAGGTCGCGAACCAACCCGCAACCAGGAGCGTCGATCGATTGGTGCCACTCTGCGGCGCGTTGAATAACTCCTGCAGCCAGCGCCGCACGTGGCGCAGCTCCGGGGCGCGGCGCCCGAGCAGCGCCAGCACGGCGCCCGTCCCCTGCGTGGCCCGGAGGAAGTGCGCGATGGCGTGACCGCGCTCGGCGAATGCATAGGCGCGCAGCCCGTGGCCGTCGTAGATCAGCTCGCATTCGACAGGATCGGCATACGGCTGGTCCATGTGCGGACCGAAGTATGCAAACAGCCGCCGATCACCCTCGCGTCGTTCGACAACCGCCGCGGCCGCGTCGGGACGAATCCAGGCCGCGTGCACGAGATCGTCATCACGGAGAATGCCCGCCGCCCCTGTCCACTCCACCACTGACAGGGCCTGGTCGAGCGGGCAGCCGACCGCATCGTCAAAAGCCAGGAAACGCGGGGCTTCGGCCGCCCGGGCAAAGAAGTGGCTCAATGCCTCAGCCCTGTCCTCGAACGTGCGCGAAAGGCGGGTAGTTGCGGGAACCGTCATGTCGAGATTATAACCCTAGGCCAGTGTGAATGTGGCTGAATCCTCTCACCACAAGATTTGTAACCACAAGACTTGTCGAAAGATACGGCATTCCCAATGCGTTCGATCGCCGCACTCGCTGCCTTCAGCTCGATCCTAGCCAGCCAGGCATTCGCTCAAGATTCCGTCCCGGTTCCCACTCCTATACCCGTGTCGGCTGAATCAGGAGCAGCCCTGGTGGCTCCCTCCCCGCCGCTCCCGAATCCGTTGCAAGAGCGATACCTGCAGGGGCTTCGCACGGCGGGCAGAGGCGTGGCGCAGATCAAGGATGGTCTCAATCGGGTGATGCGGACCCAGGGCTCGACCGACACCGCCCAGGTGCGCGTCGCAGCCAAGCGACTCGGTGCGTTGTGCGGTGCCGCCCGTGGCTTCATCGCGAGCGGTCGCGGACAAATGGAGCCGACGGCATACGAGCCCCCGAAACGCAAACCCGCCCGCGACCTCGTGACGCAGCTCGACTCGCTTTCAGTCGCCGCCAAGACCTGCCAAACATCTGCCGGAAAGACACCGGCCCCGGTTACGTCCAGCTTGCTGGCGCGGGTGCGCAGTTACGAGACAGCGGTTGCCGCCTTTCGGACCGCTATTGGATTGCCCAACCGGCAATAGAAAGACCTAAAGACGTATGGAAAAACGTAAGGTGGGAAAACGTATGGAAGAATCGTACGCCTCTTCCTTACGTCTCTCACCCTACGCTTTTCTCCCTACGTCTTCTTGTTCTTAGGGAAGTGCCGCCTGCGTCGGCTCGAGCTTCACGACCCACAACCCACTATTGATGTCCGGAACGTAGATGAGACCATCGCGGTAGATGGCGCCCCACGCATTGGCCATGTTCGGGGTCTTGCCGCTCGGGTCGCCGGTGTGGACGTGGGCGTACTCCCGACCCTGCGCCAACAGGTCGCCCTTCAGCTCCCCGGAAATGTCGAGGATCCGCAGGCCTCCCTGGTAGTCGCCCAGCAGCAGGGTATCGCCGGCGACCCAGACATTGTGCGAGCCGCCGTCCTCCGGCTCGAACCACGCGACCTCCCGGACGTTGCTGGAGTCCGAGATATCGATTACGTGCAGCCGCCCGTAGGCACGACCCAGACCGATGACCCCCGGGCCGCCACCCTGCTGGCGCGCCGGGAACACCTCGTCGCCGACGAAGACGTAGCGATTGCCGACGCGCCACGCGGTGTGCGTTCCGCGGATGAATCCCGGGCCGCCGGCCTGCTCCACTCTCCGGTACAGCGCGTTGAGATCGTACTTGAATTGCAGCACGAGCTGCGGGTTCTCGGGGCTGCCCCCTTTGATCCCGTTCCCCACATCCAGGATCACGAGGCCGTCGTTCCAGTAGGACAACGTGGCCAGGCCGTCGCGCACATCGATGTCGTGCAGCGTCCGTCCGGCCTCCGGCCGGTCCACCTGCCAACGGGCCACCTGCTTGGGATGATAGGGATCGCGGATGTCGATCACCCGCATCGAGCCTGTGGCGTCATCGGTCAGATAGATGTAGCCGCGGTAGATGTAGGTGCTGTGCACGCCGCCGGTCACGGTCTCAGTGAACTCGGCGATCGGCTTGGGGTGCGCCGGGTCCTCGAAGGACAGGATGACGATCCCGTTCTTGCGGCTCGACGCGCCTTCACGCGTCATCACGCCGAACTTGCCGTCCTCGGTGGTCATCACATCGTTGACCACGCGGGCGTCGACCACCACCGAGTCCGTCAGCGTCGGCTTCGCCGGATCGGAGATGTCGATCGCATAGATGCGGTCGCCGATGGTGGACATGTAGGCGTGTTTGCCGTCGGGATGCAGCCACAGCTCGGCGCCATCGAGCTTGAGGGGCAGACGGCCGACGATGGACACCTGTCGGGTAATGTTGCGGGCGTCCACGCGGACAACCGCGGTCGTCACCCTGGCACCGAGGGACGCTACGACCCGATACGTGCCGGCCTCGTTGGCGACGAAGACACCGTCGCCGTCGACCGTCGCCGTCCCGTCGCCCACCGGCGCGACGGCCCACTCCGGCCGGGCGTCCGCGACGGACCGCCGGGCGGCGTTGGTCGCGCTGAAGCGAAACCGGATCACGTCGCCCGCGCGAACCTGGGTGTCGGCGGGGGCCAGCCCCACGCGCGCGACGGTATTCGGCACCACCGTGACGCGCCAGCTGTTCGTCGCCCCGCCGGCGCTCGCGGTCACGGTGGCCGTGCCCGGCACGCGAGCCGAGAGCAGGCCGGCGCTACTCACTTCCACCACGCTGGGACGGGATGACGACCAGGACACCGGATCGTAGCGGCGATCGCCGCTCGCTGAGATCGCGTGGGCGAGCAAGGCCCGGGACGTTCCCGCCAACGCGCGCGCCGGCTGTGGAGACACGGCGACTCGCGCGGCGGGCATGGGCAGGACGGACACCTGGGCGAACCCGAGGGTCGGCTTGCCAGTCCGACCGGTAACGACCGCCGCCGCGGCGACGTTGAGTGTCCCGGTAGCCCCGGCGGTCACCAGCCCCGTGGAGTCGACGCGACCCTCGAAACGACCGCCGCTCATGAACCAAAAGAGGCGGACGCTGTCGAGTCGCGCACCACTCGAATCGAACGCCACGGCTGAGAGACGGATCGTGTCGCCGACCTTGATCGCCGCGGCGGACGGGGTGATCTCGACTCGCGCCACGGGTTGGGACGGCGCCGCCGGTTGCTGTGTAGTGGGCTGTTGTGTCGACAACGACGAAAGCAGGGTGAGGACGAGCGATGTCATGAGCCCTCGCAACAGGAAAAGGACAAGCATCGGAAGGAGGGTCGCTAGCTTAACGCGCCCCAACCAACGCAATCTAGTGTCGCGATGATGGCGACATGGTGTTTATTTGACAGTGAGTACCACGACTCCTACTTTTGCCCGCGGTTCAAGCAATACGTGGCACCGTCACCGGCTGACTGCGCTCCGCGAGGACCAAACGTCTCGCGGTTTTTGTTTGAGCCCGTCCCAGGTCGCGAGGACCTGGTTCGAACCAGACCGGGGCGGATGCCCCATAAGTACAGAGGTTGAACAGTTATGGCAAAGGGTAAAGTGAAGTGGTTCAACGACGCGAAGGGCTTCGGCTTTATCGCGCAGGAGTCGGGTCCGGATGTGTTCGTCCACTTCACGGCGATCCAAGCCGAGGGCTTTCGCAGCCTCGCCGAGGGTGACGCCGTCGAGTTCGATGTCGCCCAGGGTCCGAAGGGCTTGCAGGCGCAAAACGTCCGCAAGGTCCAGTGACCGACTAGGGATCGCAAGATCCTGATACGGGCCCGGGGCAACCCGGGCCCGTATTATTATTGCGCCATGCGCTTCCTGCCGGCTCTGCTCATTCCCTCGCTGCTCAGCGCGCAAGCCGACTCGCAGCCCGGCACCGTGCTGAGCTACCGCGGTTTTGCCCTCGCGGCGCCATACGCGGACTTTCTGTCCCGCGCCCGGTTGCTCGCTTTTCCTCCGGGCGGCGGCGCCCGGTCGCTCGTCGTCTGCAACACCTCTCGCCAAACCGCCCAGTTGATGGAATGCGGCGTCCCGATCCGGGATCCCGTGGATAGCGCCGAGCTGTATCTCGCCGCTTATGTGCTGGAAGGGCAGGTGGCCTTCCTGTCGTTCGGCGATTCGGGCACCGCCCCGCTCGTGACCGCCGCCCAACGGGATCTGGTGGCGCGGTTCGGCCCGCCGCGCGGCTCCCGCACTGGAATGTGGGAATGGAGCAGTGCCCGCGAGCACGTCCGTCTCACGTGGCGCGGCCGCGGTTCCGCGCGCTGGATCTATATCGCGCTGTGGGATGACGGTGTGATGGACCGCATCAGCAAGTACGCGCGTCGACCCACCCGCTAACTCTCAGTGCTCGTCGTTCGTCTCGTCGCAGGCCTCGTGATCGCCTACGTGGCCCTCGCGGCGCTTGCCTGGCTGTTTCAGGACCGGCTCGCGTTCCCCGCCCCCCGGGCCGCGCTCCCGGACCCAGCCCGGGCCGGCATGGGAGGGGGTCGCGTCGAGACCCTGCAGCTCCTGATGAAGGACGGAACCCAGCTCGCCGGCTGGTTCGTGCCGCCGGCAGACACCTCGACCCCCTCTGGCCGCGGACCCGGCCTCCTCTGGTTCTACGGCAACGGCGAGAACATCGCCGCGATCTGGCCTGTCTTGAAGGAATTCCAGCCGCCGGGCGTTGCGCTGCTGATCGTGGACTACCCCGGCTATGGAGCGAGCGAGGGCCGTACCACGGAGCACGGCATCTACGAGGCCGCCGATCTCGCCTATGCCGCCTTGGCCAGCCGCGTGGATCGAGCCCAAATCTTCGTGTATGGCCGCTCCCTCGGCACCGCCGTGGCGACACGGATCGCAGCCACCCATCCGGTGCGCGGGCTCATCCTCGAGTCACCCTTCACGAGCGCGCGGGATATGGGACGGCGGCACTATGCGTTCTTCCCTGTATTCCTGATGCGGATCGGACTCGACAACCTCTCCCAGATCAGGCGGACGTCCTGCCCCGTGCTCGTATTTCACGGCACCACGGACCGGCTGGTGCCGATCGACATGGGGCGTCGCGTGGCCGCCGCCGCACCGGGTCCCGTGGAATTCGTGACCATCGAGGGGGCCGGACACAACGAGACTTATGACGGCGGCGGGCGGGCTTACCGGGACAAACTCTGGGCTTTCGTCGCTGCTGCGGGGAGACTCAAATGACCTTCACCTGCTCCAACCGATCCCGTTCTTCCTCGAACCGTCGTTGCGCCTGATCGAGCGCCCGAGCGACCTCGGGGCTTTCCACGTTCGGGTACTTGGCGGATGGCGCCAGCCGACCGGTGAGCTTGCGGACCGCGACCAGGGCACGGGTGACCTCGCAATGGTCTGGATCCGGATCCGTGTGGCCGGTGACCAGCAGCTCCTCGAATAGCGGCAGGGCGATCGGTTCACCGAGCAGATACAGGGACTCGAGCAGCTTGGGGGCCAGGAAGCGCCGCAACAGCAGGTCACCGCGGATGCGTGCGAACAGGTCCAGCAGGATCGGAGCGCGCCCAGGATAGTACCGGGCCGCCTCGACGGCGACGGCGACGAACGCGTAGTGCGCCTCCGGGGCAACGAGGTACTTCTCGAACTGGGGCCAGGCTTCCGGCGGATGGCGCTCGGCGAGAGCCAGAAAGGCGAAATAGCGCCGGGCGAAGGGGGCGCGGGTGTCCTCGATCACCGTCCGCAGGCCGGCGGCTCCCCAGCGCGCCCCCACGAGCGCGGCCGCTGTGGCGTGCTGCCAGCGTTCGAGCTCGGGGATCCGGAACGTGACGAGGTGCTGATCGGCGCAGCTGCGGCTGCGCTCCAATACGGCGAGCAGGCGCCGGTCGAGCGCCGCGAGCGTCGGAGCGAGCGCCGTCGTATCGACGCGACGTCCACCAGCCAGGGCGGACCAGCCCAGCTCCGTCAACTGCCCTCGCTCCCAGGCCGCCTCGAAGGCCGTCGCGTCGGCGGCCGACAGCAGCGGCTCGAGGGCCGCCATGAAGCCGCAGAGTCGATCACGCGCCTCCATGGGTTCGAACATACGCCCGGGGGCCAGCCCCGGCGAGGCTTAGGCGCTATCTTGCCTCCGGCCCGATGACCCTCCATTCGATCATCCGTCGCCTCCCGTGGCTCACCACGGTCGCCGCACTCGCTCTCACCTCCTGCACCCGGGATTCCAACGCGATCGTCCTGGGCCTGGCCGGCCCGATGACCGATCCGCTGGGCGTCTCCCAGCTCAAGGCGGCCCGCCTGGCCGTCGATCAGATCAATCAACGCGGCGGGGTGCAGGGACGATCGATACGGCTGCGTGTCGTCGACGACAGCGGCAGCGAAAACAGCGCCGTGCTCGGGGCCAAATCGTTGTATGACGACGCCTCGGTGGTGGCGGTGATCGGGCACATTACGTCGAGCACCAGCATCGCCGCGGCGCGCGTGTACGGCGGCGGCGACCGTCCGCTGCCAATGATCTCTCCCACCGCCTCGAGCCCGGAGCTGTCCGGCATCAACGCGTTCACGTTCCGCGTGTGCCCCAGCGATCTCCAGCACGGCCCCGCGCTGGCCCGGTTCGCTGCCCAGCGCCTGACCGCCCGCCGGGCAGCGATCATCTACCTGAACGACGATTACGGCCGTGGCGTACGGACCGCGTTCGCCTCCGAATTCGTCCACCTGGGGGGCACGGTCGTCGAGCAGGATCCCTATCTCTCGAGCACCACGTCGCTGGAGCCCTACGTGACGCGGATGCGCGCTGCGGGCGTCGATGTCGTGATGGTCGCCGCCGACGTTCCGGGAACGGAGCTCGTGCTGCGCGAGCTGCGCCGCCAAGGTGTGCGCTGGCCCGTGATCGGCAGCGACGCCCTGGTCGGCATCGAGGGCAGTGGCGCCATCGCCGAGGGAGTCCACATCTCCTCTGCCTACCTGTCCGACCGGCCCGGCGAGAAGAACGCGACGTTCGTACTCGACTACTTCCGCGCGACGCAGGGCGAGCGGCCCAACGACGTGGCCGGCCTCACTTATGACGTCGTCACGCTGCTTGCCGAGGCGATTGCGGCGGCCGGCGCCGACCGACGGGCGATTCGCGATTACCTGGCCACCGTCGGCCCGAACCGGCCCGCCTTCGACGGCGTGAGCGGGCGCATCGCCTTCGACGACCACGGGGACGTGCCCGGGAAGCCGCTGACGATCGCGATCGTCCGTAACGGCAAGCTGGTCGCGGAGGCCAGCGAATGAAGCTGAGCCGCCGGCTCAACACGGTGCGGGCCCGCATCCTGCTCGGCCTCGGCGCCCTCGCCGTGGGGCTGGTGTTGACAGCGGCGACCGGGACCACGGCACTGGGGACAATCCGCCGCCGTATTACGACCGAAATGAACGCGCTGCGCACCACCACCAGTATCAACACCGGACTCCTGACGACGGTGTTCACGGAGCTGCGCGCCGCCGTCCAGTACATCAGCACCCCCGATGCACGCTCGCGCAACGAATTCCAGAGCGCCGCCGACAGCGCCTTCGACCTCGATCGGCGGCTGGAGCGCCTTGGCGACCTCACGGTCGAGGACCGGCTGGTCGTGAACCGCATCAAGCTGCTGCTGTCGTCCATCCAGGTCGACTACGCGCTGGCGCACGCGCTCCGGGACCTGGGGCGCACCGGCGAGGCGCAGGCGCGCTCGAGCGCGGTTCAGGCCTCGGTCAACGAGCTGGTACAACTGGTCCGCGGGCTGTCGGCGCGCCAATCCGAGAAGGCCGGGCAGGCGGCAGATCGCCTCGCCATGCTGGCGGGACGCCGTGAGCTGTTTCTGTGGCTCGTTCTGGGTGTGTTCGTCGCGCTCGGCGCTGTGTCGACGATGCTCACCGTGAAATCGGTGGAGGGCCCGCTGTCACGCCTGGTGACGGCCGCCGAGCGATTTGGCGCCGGCGACCTGCGACCGGTGACGTCGGGCTCGATGCCGCGGGAATTTCAGTTGCTCGCCAATGCCCTGCGCGAAATGGCGGACCGACTGCGTGGCATCGTCCGGGAAGTGATCGGCGAGTCGGATCGCATCACCACGTCCGCGGGCGATCTGTCGGCGGTGAGCGAAGAGCTGGCGGCGTCATCCAGTGAAGTGTCGACGGCGATGGTGGAGATCTCGAGCGGCGCCGAGCTGCAGCGCAACGAGCTGACGTCCATCGAAAGCGGCCTCGACAACATGCGGCGCGCCGCCGGAGACATGGCGGAGTCCGCCGGCCGGGCCGCCCGGCTGGGAGAAGAGATTCGTGGAGCAGCCACACGCCATCACGGCGACGTCCAGACCGCCGGTGAATCGCTCCTCGGCGTGCGCGAAGTGGTGATTACCACCGGCAAACAAGTCTCGCGTTTGGTGGAGCAAAGCGCGTCGATCGACGATTTCGTCGATCTGATCCGGCGGATCTCCTCGCAAACCAATCTCCTTGCCCTCAACGCCGCAATCGAAGCCGCCCGGGCCGGCGAGCATGGGCGCGGCTTTGCGGTCGTGGCCGAAGAGGTGCGCCAACTGGCCGACGAATCGGCACGAGCGGCCGAGGAGGTCGCGCGCACCACGGCCGCACTCCGCAAACAGATGGACGAGATGACCCTGGTCATGGGCGACGGGCAGAACCGGGTGCGCGGCATCGAAGCCGTGGCGACGGGTGCCGCGACAGCCCTGGCGGAGATCGCCGCCGCCGTGGGTCAGGTGGAGCAGGCTGCCGCGCGGGTCACCGGCGTCGCGCAGACGAACCGCGAGATCGCCGAGGACCTGTCCAAGAAGACCGAGCAGGTCGCCGCGAAGGCCGCCTCGCACGCGGCCGGTGCCGAGCAGGTCTCCGCCGCGGCGGAGCAGCAGGGGGCGTCGACCGAGGAGCTGGCCGCCGGTGCCGCAACACTGCTCCAGGCGGCCGAGAAACTGCGTTCGTTGGTAAAGGGCTTCCGGGTGTAGCTGCGCTACGGGGTTACAATGACGGTGCCCGCCATCGATACGCCGTGTATCGTGCAGTGGTAGGGGAAGGTGCCCACCGTATTGAAGAACCGCTGATACAAGTTCCCCGGCGCGATGTTTCCGCTGTTCCAGATTCCGGTATCGGACGTCGACGTGTGGTTGAACGGGTCGCCGTTGTACCAGGTGATGTAATTGTTCACCTTGATCGTAACCGTATCCGGGAAGAACAGACTGCCGGAGATGATTACGAACGCCCCGCCCACCGACACCGTCACCGTGTCACTCTTGTATCCCGGCGCCGCCGCGATCACCCGGTAGGTCCCAGCCGTATCGAACCGCACGCCGGAGTAGGCGGTCAGGTCACCCGGCACCACGGACACCGGTGTGGAGTCGAAGGTGGTGTGCGTCGGGTTGTCGGACCCGAGCGAGACGGTCACAAGGGCGTTCACGACTCGAGGCGTTCCGAGTGAATCGACCGTCGTGATCGACATGAAGTTGTCCGCTCCGGCGACGACCGTGGTATTCATGCTGATCGACAGCGTGGGTCGCGACACCCGGACCGTCACCGGCGCGGCCGCTTTCGCATCCGCCGAGGTGGCTTGGATGGTGGCCGTGCCCAGGCTCACCCCGGTCACGTCGAAGAACGCGTAGTAGCTGCTCGCCGGGATCACGACCGACGCCGGAACCTGCAGCACGCTGGGATTGTCCGAGGACAGGTTGACGGTGACGTCCGTCTCGGTCGTGTAGTTCAGCTGAACGTACGTCTGGAAGCTCGTCACCTGGTTCGGGCCAATGGTGATGGGCGCATTGATGATCTGCAGCTGTCCGCTGTCGACCGAGACCGCCATGGTGTCGGATGTATAGCCGGGAGCCGAGAACACGACCTGGGCCGTGCCCCGCTGCAGGCCGGAGAAGCGGAACGACGTCTGGCTGAAGTCGGTGGGGATCACCCGCGAAGCCGAGTCGCCCTGCACGACCGCCGGAACGCTCGAGACCTGGCTCACGGTGAGTGAATCGGCCACGACCCGCGCGTTGCCGTTCTGATCGGTCGCGGTGACGAACACCGTGCTCGCCACCCCACCGATCGGCAGGCTCAGGTTCGACACATTGGCCACCAGCTTCGGTTGACCGACCGAGATGTTCGAGGTGGATTGCGTGTACCCCGTGGCCCGGGCGATGAGCTGTGCGGCGCCGATCGTCTGGCCGGTAATGTCGAAGGACGGGCTGAACGACGAGCCCACCGGGATGACCACCGAAGTCGTGCTCAAGAGGAACGCCTGGCTTGCCGGCGGCAGTGTGCTGTCGCTCTTCGTGAGCTGAACGATGAGCGGCTGCCCGGTGAAGTTGTTGTCCACGTACACATACTGATTCTGGAAGACTTGCCCCGTGCCCACGGTGATGGTCGCGTAGGCCAAGTGCAACGTGGGACCGGTGACTGTAATGAGCGGGGTCGTATCGGGCGCAAACCCCGGCGCCGACACGATGATCCGCGCGGTGCCACCGCCGACATACCTGATCTTGAAGTACCGGGTCGCGCTCGCCGTGTCGATCACCGCTGTCCCGCTGTCCTCCGCGGGAGTCACGGTCCCGGCCGAGTCGATCGCGATCACGCTGGCGTCAGTGGACGCGATCGTGTACGTCACCGCCACGCTCGGCTTCAGCCCGTACCCCGACCGGGTCCCGGTCGTGACCGACACCAGGCTGGGGGCATCCGTCGTCTGATGGGACGTGCCGGGGTTACCGACGAACAGGGACGACGGCGTCAGGATGATCGGCGTGCTGTCGGAGACGTAGCCGCTCGCCGTGGCGATGATCGTGTCTGTCCCCGTCGAATCGACGCCCCAGATCTCGAAGACCTGGGATGACGATTGCCCCTTCGGAATAAGGACGGTCGTGATCGGCAGGGACGCGGCCGCCGGGTTCGTGTGGGTGAGCGTGACCACCGTGGTGTCCGGCGCGTTGCCGCCCGTGACGTACACGTAGCTGCTCTGCAGCTTGAGCCCACGGCTGACCGTATAGGGGAAGCCGACCTGGATCCCCAGCGGCGTCGGCAGCACCCGGATCAGGTTCGAGGAGTCCGGGGACGATCCCGGCGCGCTCGAGAAGATGCGCGCCCCCGCAGTATCGACGCCCGCCACCCGCAGCGTATCCACGCCGCTCGTCGATGCGCCCGCCGCGATCGTCACGCGGCCTGAGTCGAGCGTGAACGCGTTCGCGTTCCCCGACGTCAGGGTGACTGTGAGCGGCGCCATGAGCGGGTAGGAGTAGCCGTTCGCCGAATCGACCACGTAGGCGGTCACGGCCCGTGGTGTCGAGATCGTGTATAGCGGCGTTGCGACGTTGTTGGGCCGGACGTGGATCGGGTCGACCGTGAACACGGCCGGGGATCCGCTCACCACGTACGCCCCGCGGGCGTCGATAGCCGCCGAATCGATGCCCAGGCTGTCGCCCTGAATGTCCAGGTACGCGGTCGTCTGCCCGGCGGGGATCGCCACCGAGTCTGGATTCGTGTGCCCGATCAAACCGGCGTGCGTATGGTTGAAAATCACCCAGAACGTGTCGGGGCGGACGTACGGAATCGAGATGTACGCAGCATTAACGCGGCGCATGCCGAGTCCGACGCGCCCGTCATAAGGGAAGCTGTGGTTGAAGCTCAGTCCCGGCGGCGTCACGTGCACCAGGAACGAGTCGGCCCGGTACCCGGGCGCCGTGACGACGATCCAGGTCGAGTCCCCACCGGCACCGGGCTGCGCCCGCAACGCGGAGCTGATCGACACGCTGGAGGAACCGGTCGGAATCGTATCGGCCGCAATGTCCACTGCCACCACATTGCTGTCGCGCGATGTCGCGGTCACGATCAGCGGCGCCGTGACCGGGTGCCCGTAGCCGAGCGAATCGGCCGCCGAGGCGTTCCAGAGCCCCTTGCTGGGATTGCCGGCGATCATCGAGGTCGAGCCGCTGGTCACGATCTCCGGCGTGCTGAAGCTCAGCGTTGCCGAATCGGGGTTCCACCCCTGAGCCGTCACCTTGAGCTTTGTCTGGCCGGTGGCGGTCGCCCCGACGGTCGTATACACGTAGCTGGACGCGGTCGGGATCGTGTCCGCCGCCCGCACGGTGCCGATCGCCGGCGTGAGCGTATGCGACACGATCAGCGGGTGATCCATGGCGTAGGTGATGCTCGTGTACGGCTGGAACGACTGCCCGACGCCGAGGACACCCGTATAGGGGAACGGCAGCTGGAGCGCGAGGTCGTTGGCCGCTACGTCCACGTACGAGAACTTCCCGACGAACGCTCCCGAGGTCGGCACGACGCTGTCCCGCCCCGGAGCCAGGCCGGTGAACACGACGTCGGCCGCCAGCTGGCCGGCGGGGATGACCGCCGGCGCCGGGGCGACGACCGCGCCGCCCGTCTTGTAGATGAACGTGACGCCGAGCCCGCCGGCGGGTGCCGGGTCGGACAGGAACACCTGCGCCCGGTACGTCTCGTTCTGATTGACGTAGAAGTTGGTGCGCTGGAAGAACTGGCCGATGTCGCGGAACTCGATCGTCGAGACCACCGTCACCACGATCGAATCTGCCTGGTAGCCGAGTCCGGACGAGTCCGTCGCCACGATGGTGACGCGACCCGCCGCCACCCCCTGGATCACGACCGACGTATTCGCGGTGTTCGACGGGAACGTGACCGTCTTGAACGATGTTTTCGCGATCAACGTGTCGCTGGAGGTGAATTTCACGATCAGCGGACTGGGGTCGGTACGCGTGAGCGACAGCGCGATCGACACGTTGCCGCCGTTCCCGACCGCAATCGAGTCGAATGCCCACTGGATCACGGGCGGCGGCGTGGTCACGACCGCCACTCGCACCGAGTCTTTGAACCCGTCCACCGAATCGGCGACGAAGGTGGCGCCCAGCGCGACGCCGGTGACGCGGCCGCCGGTGTTGACCGTGGCGATCCCGGTGTTGCGCGAGCTGAACCCGATCGTCTTGCCGGGAATCGGGAAGCCGCGGCGGTCCAGCGCCCGGGCCACGATCTGCCCCTGGCCCAGCACGCCCACCTGCAGACTGTCGGGGAGCGCGGGCGTGTTCTGGATGGCGAAGGTCACCTGGTTCACCCGCAACGTCGCCGCTCCCTGCAGCCCACTCACCGAGTCTTTGGCGAGCACGACGGCATTCCCGGCGCCGATGATGATCACCCGGCCGGTGATCGCGTTCACCGTCGCCACGCTCGGCGTGGCCGACGTGAACCGGATCGTGAGGCCGGGGACGGTGTTGCCGAAATTGTCCAACCCGACTGCCCCGAGCAGCACCGTATCCCCGATCGACGTGATCACCGTATCGGCCGGGGACACGACGATCGAGGCGAGCCCCGAGACGGTCAGGGACGCGGTGTCGGCATGACCACCAGCCGCCGCGATAATGGAGGTCACACCACCCGCAACGGCGTGAGCGAGACCCGAGCTCGTCACCGTCGCAACTGACGGCGCCGTAGCGGTCCATGCGACCACTCCGCCGACGGTGTTCCCGGCCGAGTCCTTGAGGGTCGCCGTGTACTGCAGGTCGTTGCCGACCGGGATGGTGTCGTTGGTCCGGTCCAGAATCACCTGGGCGATCGGCGCGGTCGTCGTGGCGGCCGTGAAGATCGCCGGCGAGCCGGAGAGGCCCGCCGCGTTCGCCTGGATGGTGAGCGAGCCGGACGCCGTGGGCGTCACCGTCACCGACGCATTCCCGGAGGAATCGCTGGTCGTGGTGGACGCCGACAGGTTGCCCGTGCCGGCCGTGACGCTCCAGGTGATGACTCTTCCTTTCTTGTACGGTGCACCCAACCCGTCGAGCACCTGCACCGAGAGTGGCAACGCCAGTGCCACCCCGACCGCTCCGTTCTGGAGATCCCCGCCCGTCTTCTGGAGCGTGGCTGCCGGCGGCTCGATGTGGACCCGGGTCGAGTCCTTCAGGTGCGTCGGTGTCTCGGCGATCAGCCAGACGCTGTCGCGCACGTTGGTCGCGCCGACGAGCGTCGCCGTGAGGTAGTTGACGTTGATGTTGCCCTTGGTGGAATCGCTGAGGCGGTACCCGACCGGTACGCCGGCGATGGGCGTGTTGGTCGCGTCGTACACGACGGCGTGCAGCGCGACGGTCGTCCCGCCTTCGGCGGTCGTGTCGGCCGGCAGCACCTGCACCCGCGTCGCGGTCGCGCCGGGACCGACGTAGCTCGCCGTAAAAGGCGCCGGCGTCGGGTTATCGCCTTCGACGATCGTGAGGGTCGTCACCAACTGATACCAGAGGATGCCGGCGCCGAACGCCTCGACCGTGACGTCGAAATCCTGCGGGGAGTGGTCGAGCGGCACTTTCAACAGGAGGACGGCCGAGTCCCCTTGGACCTGAGCGCCGATCGGGGCGATGGTCGTGTCGTAGGCGATGGTCGACTGGCCGGCCGAACGGAAGGTGATGCGAATGCTGTCGAGGGGAATGTCGGGCTCGCCCGAGGCCGCCGGAGCGGTCAGGCCACTGAAGTCGAGCTGCAGCGCGCCGGGCCGCGTGGGCCCGGCAACCCGCTCGTCAGTGCAGGTGAGGACGACAAAGGCCAGCACGAGGCCGGCCCCAAGGCGCAGCGCCCGACCCATTACTCCAGAGTCAGCGGCGAGATTTCTTCTTCTTGTCGTGCCTCTTGGACGGCTTCGTCTTGGCGCCGCGCGCCGCTTTGCGCTTCGCCTTCAACGCGCCCTGCACGTCCGACATCACGCGGTCGCCTTCGTCGGGGCCGATGAGCCCGCGGCGCACGGCATACCGGATCAACTCCTCGGCGTCCTCGACTTCGAACTCGCCGATGCCCGACGCCGCCCGAATCGATTTCACCAAGGCATCCGCGACCGGGCTGCGCAGCACGCTCGCGATCCCCGGCAGCGCTTCGAGCAGCGAGGAGATCTGCGATCCGCCAAGCTCCGCTGGCATCGGGCGCGTCAATCCATGGTTGAAGGTCGCGCCAACCTACTACCCACTCCGGAGAGCGTCAAGAATTCGGACGCTTGCCGCCTGTTTTTACCGCTGATACCGCACGAATACGGAAATCCCGGTCGCGGTGAGATCGACCTGACCGTTCCCCGGGTCGAAGACCCAGCCCGGCGCGAGACGCGCCGTCGCCTGACCCGAGACCCGGTCGCTGATGCCCAGGCGCGCATTCAAGCCGAACGAATAGAGCCGGCCACCGCGGATGGAGCCCGGGTTCCATTGCCGGAAACCCACCAGCGGCTCGAGGACCAGACGCGGCGTTAGCTGCTGGCCGACCCGCAGCTCGGCGTTGAAGACGTTTTCGTTGACATCCGTGCTCGGGCCGGCCCCGTCACTGCCGGCGGCCCGGTAGTAGTTCCAGACCCCGAAGGCCAGGTTGGTGCGACCCCAGGTGTACCCGTAGCCCGCGTCGACGATGAAGCGCGGCCCGGGATTGAACCAGCCGTTCACAATGCCCGACCCCGAGAATTGATCGGTGGAAAACGTGCTGTACGTCGCCCCGACCAGGAGTCGCGACCGCTGGCCGATGATGCGGTCGGCGCCGATGCGCAGCCGTCCTTCGAGACCGGGGTTGTAGGTCACCGGCTGGTCACTGAACGGCCGATAACTGGACGCGTACCGCACGCTGCCCGCGAAGCCGATGTTCCAGCCGCCGGTCGGAATGGTGTAGGCGAGGCCGCCGGTGACGCCGAAGCCGGTCCCCAGACTGCTGACGGGGAATGAGAGGAAGGGCGAGCTCATCGAGCTCGCGACCGTGAACTCGCTGGTGGAGAACGAGCGCTTCCCCGTCGGCAGGTTGACCGACAAGGTGGCGACGGCGCGATCCCGGCCGAGCGTGTACAGCAGCCGCAGCTGGGTGTCGGTCAGACCGGTGAATGTCCTGGTCGAGTCGCAGGTGACCGAGTTGTGCGCCAGATGGGTCGTCACGTCGAGCGACATGCGGCGGCCGATTGGCGCCACGACGACCAGCGGGATGCTCCATTGGGACGCCGCGGTCACCTTGTTGGTGCCGAGGCTGTCCTTGAAGCCGTACCGCTGGAATTCGAATCCCGTGAGCGCGTTCCAGCGCGTGTACAGCGCCGTGGACCCCTGGGCGGCGAGTGGTGCGGCGCCGATACCCAGCATCAGGAGAGCGAGACGAGTGCGCACGGTCGCCTCCTAGGGTCGCCGGATGATGATGATGATCGTGCCGATGAGTCCGGGATTCCCCCCCGGCCCCTGGCATCCCGCCACTTCACACACCGGATCCGGGCGCGACGGCGGCGTGATCGTTCCGGTCGTCGGAGTCTGGTCGACGATCGCCGCCCCGCTCGGCACCACGTTGTTCAACGCGTTCGCCAGGGAGTAGCCGCTGCCCGTGGGCCCCCCCGCGGCGTCCGGCCCGCTCCCGCCGACCATGGCTGCCGCCGTGTTGTCCGGCGTGCCGCCGGCCGATTCCGCCGCGTCGCTCGATTGGGCCTGCTGCGCCGCTGCCTGGAAGGAGGGGTCCCGCTGTGAGGCGGCGCGGAAGTTCGCGCTGGCCAAGCGGAAGTCCCCGCGGTCCTGCGCCTCGAGACCGCGACTGTAGAGCAGGAACGCCTGCAAGTCGCGGGTCGGGCGCTCGCTGATCGCGATGCTCTCGGCGGGGGTCAGCGGCACGCCCATCTTGGCGAGCAGCTGGAACACGACCGACTTCTCGATATCGAAGAGCATGTTGAGCTGGTCACGTCCGGTTCCCGTCGCCGCGACCTGGGCGTCGGTCGCGCGCACCATCGCGGCGTCGAGTCGCACCCCGCCGGGGAGGTCCTGGAACGACCCCTGCACGACCTGTCCCGCACCGACCAGATGTCCGGAACGCGCACCCGTCGTCGGATCGACCCGGCCGGTGGCCGACAACTGCATTTCGTCGAGCAGCGCCTGGAGCCGTTCGCGCTCGACCAGGCGCATGCTGCGTACGTGGGATAGATCGCTCACGACCAGCGCGGCGAGCCCGCGCTCCAACGGCCGCAGCGAGGAATCCTGACCGGTATACCGGAAGGGGAATACGGCGACAGTGTTCGGGTCCGGAGGCGTTCGGCTGAGCTCTGTCTCCCGGGCCAGCGACGCCCGGGCATTGGCGTGCAGCTCCTTGCGCGCGAGCAGCGCCAGTCGACCGTTCAACAGGCGGCTCACCTCCCCGGAGGGGCGGGAGGCGAGCAGCTCGCCGTACACGGCCCGCGCCGAGTCGAATTGCTCCTGGCCTTCGTAGGTGAAGCCCAGATAGGCGCGCGCGACGCGATTCTCGGGTTGCTGCAGCAACACGGTTCCGAGCGCAGCCCGCGCGTCGGTGAACCGATTCGCCGCGTAGTAGGCCTTGGCGAGCCGGAGATTCACGTCCGGATCGGTGGGGTGCTGCGTGCGCTGTGCTTCGAGGGCGGCGAGATCCGCCGGACTGAGCGCACCCGTGCGACTGCTGCCCGTGGCACACGCGGTGAGTACCGCGCACACGACGGCCGTGGCCAGCGCGCGCGAGCGTGACGTGATCATCGGCTCCTCATGGGCTGAAGCGAACGGCTTGCCGAAGCCCGACCGGGGTACGCAGGATAGCCCCGAGCTCGGTCAGTCGGCGGTGACGCGCCGTCGCGGGCTCCGGTGAGCCCGGTCACGGCGGGGCGGTCCGTCCCCACGCGGGGGCGGCGGCCGCCGGGAAATCGTCAACTCCGATTGCGCCAACAATTCCCCGAGCACCGTCCGGGTACGGGCATCGAGCGGCATGTCAAAATGGACGCCGAGACGATATTCGGCGCCGTCCGTTCCCTGTCCCAACAACGTAAAGCCGTTCCGATCCGGGCGCACGACATCGACCTCGATGTCGGCCACCGGTTGGAAACCGGGAGCGTCCATTCGACAACCTCCTGTTGGTCCAAGAGATACGCATCGGCCTCGGAGTGTCAAGCGAGACCGCTGCTGGTTGCCTCGATGGCTCCCCCGACTAGATTGGGTCGGTTCGCGAGGTAAGCCAAGAGGCGGCGCGGAATTACGGAGAGGAGACGATTCGGTCCGTGGCAGGTGACGCGATTCAAATGATGGGAACGGTGACGGAGGTTCTCCCCAACACCACGTTCCGCGTAAAACTGGAAAATGGCCATGAAGTGCTGGCGTACGTGAGCGGTAAGATGCGCAAGAACTACATCCGCATCCTGCAGGGCGATCGGGTGGCGGTCGATCTGTCGCCCTACGACCTCACCCGCGGACGGATCACCTACCGATACAAGTAGCCGGCCTAGCGGCCGGCGCCGATGGACAATCCGACATACACGTTGCGACCAGGTGCCGGCTCGTAGAAGCGGTCTCGCGCCGCGTTGATCACAACCGAGGACACGTAGCGCCGATTGAGCAGGTTGTTCACGCCGATAAACGGCGCGACGCGTACCTTGCCGACCGCGCCGTCCCAACCCGTGCGAACGGCCGTGCCCCACCACGGCGCGGTGCGCAGGCTCAAAGTGTCGCTGACGAGATAACCGGAAGAGTAGGTCTCTTCGACTTCTGCCCAGACCCCACGAAATGCGGTTGGGGCAGCGCGCAGTGTGACATGCAGCCAATGTTTCGGCACACCTGGCAGCTCCCGCCCATCGAGCGTGAACGTCTGACCGCCGGTCGTGAACGAATACCGGCTGAAGCGAAAATCTGAGTAGGTCCAGGTGACGTTGAGGCTCATCCCATTGAAGGGGGTGACGTCGGCGCCCAGCTCCACCCCACGATGCCGCGAGCTGCCGGCGTTGCGATAGTAGAACCGCGGCGCCGTGATCTCGTAGGGGATCAGCTCGTTCTTCACATCCGCCTGAAACAGCGTCAGCGCATACGTCGCCTGGCTGGCTATCCGGCCGCGCGCGCCCACTTCGTAGCTCCAGGCCGTCTGTGGTTGGAGGCCCTGATTGAACCCACCGGCGGTATCGGGACGATTCACCAACTCGGTCGTCGTGGGCGTTTCGAATGACGAGCCGACATTACCGAAAAGCGTGATCGCATCTGATGGATTGACGGCCAGACCGAGCGATCCGGACCAGGCGCGCATCAGCCGATCACCGGAGTCGTCCGGATTTATTCCGGTGATGAGCCGGTCGCGCACATCGAACCGCACCCAGTCGTAGCGCAAGCCGGCGGTCAGGGTCGTGCGTGCGGACAGCTCGAGCGCGCTTTGCATAAAGGGCCCGATTTCGGTGACGCGCTCCCGCTGATCCAGCGCCCGCGTGGTATCGCGCCGGGCCGAATCGCCCGGTGTGTTGAGATAGTTCCAATTCAATCGGTCATCACGCTGACGCTGAAAGTCGATGCCGGCTGTGAGGCGGTGCGGGAGGGCGCCGAGGCGCATCGGCCGGCTCACGCTCGCCCGCACTCCGTAGTCGACACGCTGCAATTCGATGTACGTCGTCGTGATGGGGTTTTGTAGATCGCGGGTGAGACCGAACACCGTTACCGACAGCTCGCCATCGTCGGGGAGAGCCCGCCGCAGCGTCGCTCCCGCCTGCACCTGCGTCACGTCCTTCCCCGCGCGCCGGTTCAGGTTCAGGGCCGGCGCGTTGTCCAGGTTGGCGGTCAGCTCGGCGCCGGTGAGCGATCCCGGGTTATCGGCCCTCGGATTGTCACCTAGGTCAATGAAGGACGACAGCGTCCAGGTGGCGCCGATCGGGAATCGCACCCGGGCATTCAGGTTACGCAGGTCGGCCGCGCTGTGATCCCGTTCTCCATCGTAGGAGAGGCGCGAGGCCGTCACCTGCGCGACCCCGGCGCCGATCCGGGCGGCGGTCGTGGACTGCCACTTGCTCCAGGTCCGGTCCGGCCGCCGCTCGAATCGCCCCACCACGATGCGCGCTTCCTCGGTGACCCGCTCGGGAAGCTGCGGGTTGGTCCAGATGCTGATCACCCCACCGGACGCGTTGCCGAACAACGACGACGTGGAACCGCGCACCACTTCGATCCGATCGACTTCACCCAGCTCCAGGTTCGTCAGCTGACCCTGGCCGTCGGGGAGCGTCTGAGGAATCCCGTCGACCAGCACCTTGATGCCCCGCACCGCGAACGCCGACCGGCTCCCGAATCCCCGGATCGAAATGCGTTGATCCTGGGAGAAGTTGTAGCGATTCGCCACATACACCCCGGGTACGCTCGCAAGGGCCTCATCGAGCCCCCAAGTTGGTCTGGCCCTGGCGATGCGCTCGCGCCCGACGATCTGGATCGAGAGCGGGATCTTGTTGAGCGGCAAGTTGGTGCGAGCGGCAGAAACCGTGAGCGGCGCGAGCACGTGCCGCGGCAATACGGAATCCGGTTGTTGGGCGTGCCCGGGCTGACTCCAGAACGACCAGAGCCCCCCGACCACCGCCACCATGCCTCGACGCACCATGCACTTAGTTGCTACTCGGTGTTCTGCGGAGCGTCAAGCCGCGGAGTGTCTTGGCTACGTCAGCGGTTTCAGTCCGTCGCCACGGGTGAACAACACCGTCCTGGACCGGCCGCCGATGCTCGCCTGCACGATGTTGATCTGGTCGGCGAACAACTCGAACAGCACCGCGTTCGAGAGCCGTAATCCCCGTGGGTCATCGACGGTGGCACTGAGCCGCATCCAGGTCACGTCGTCTGCCTTTTCGATCGAGCAGCGCGCGATGGGGATGGCGTGGCCGGCGGCGTCGCGGAGGGACATGACGGCCAACGCGTAGTTGCAGGGCGTACCCATCCGGTGGACGAGCGCGTCCGTCAGGTCCTGCGTGAACACGCGCACCGCCAACTCGACCGTACGCGTCTCCGGCCGCCAGGCGACGGTCGTGAGCGAGCTGTGCAGCGGGTGGGTGGCGACGCCGAGCGCCAGGACGAGCGCGCTCACCATGGCGCGCGCTCCACGGCCCAGCGGCTCGCGAACAGAATGACCACGATCGAGACGCCCACCACCCGCACCCGCAAGGCGGACGTGCGGGCAGATCGCCACACGTGCTCCAGTCCCCGATCGGCTGCTACGAAAACCAGGGCGGCGGCGATCAGCACCAGCACCTGACCCAGCTCGATGCCGATGTTGAAGCCGAGCAGCGGCACCGCCACGCGATCGACGAACAGGCTGCGCAGGTAGTTCGCGAACCCGGCGCCGTGCACCAGGCCGAACACGCCGGAGAATACCGGCCGGTAGCGCCTGCCCCACAGCGGCTTTGCGCGGTCACGCACCAGCAGGTTCTCGATCCCGGTCGCGACGATGGTGACGGGGATCAGGAATTCGATCCAGTCAGTGGACAACACGAGAGCGTTCGTCACCGCCAACGCCAGGGTGATCGAGTGCCCCACCGTGAACGCCGTCACCACCCACAACGCCTGCCGCCAGTCGCGCGGCCGATAGATGGCCGCGAGCGCCAGCAGGAAGAGAATGTGGTCGGCGGCGTCCGCGTTCACGATGTGGCGGACGCCGAGCGAGACGAAGGCGACCAGCTCGGACATCAGAGACCCCCGAGCGCGGCCCGGGCGGCGCGAGCGCCGGCCGGGGAGAAATACGGGTTCAAGGCCAGAGCACGTTCGAGATCGCGGCGCGCCGCGACCCGATGCCCCAGTGCCAGCGCGATCATGCCGCGATGGTAGAACAGCACGGCGTCGTCGGTCTGCAACGTCATCGCCTGCGCCATGGCCGGCAGCGCCTCACGGTCGCGACCGGATCGATGTAACGCCCACGCGAGCAGGTCCCAGCCGTAGATGTCCTGACGGGTCTCGATCTCCTGTCGCACCTGCGCCAGCACGTCGGGCACGCGCCGCTCATGATCGAGCAGGAACAGACTCCACGCACGATGAAAGCCGCCGGGCTGGGCCATGGTGACCGCCTCCATGGCACGGACGTACTGCTCGGCCTCTCCCGTGTCACCGAGCGCCGCGTATGCATCGCCGATCAATCCGAGCGTCGCCGGGTCCGGCGCGATGGCGATGGCACGTTCCCCATCGCGCACCGCCTCCTGCCAGCGCCCCCGAGCGACGTGGACGCGCGCCAACGCCGCCAACAACCGGGCATCGCTCGGCGCGATCGCCAACCCCGCCTGAAACGCCCGTTCCGCTGTTCCGACCTGTCCCTGGCGCAGCTCGAGATCCCCGATGCGCAGATGGAACCAGGCCACCTGCTCGTGGGGCATCTTGGGGCGGGCCCGCGCGGTGTCGAGGGCGGCACTGAGCAGCCGGCGAGCTTCTTCGACCTGACCTTCAAGCTCCAACCAACGCGCAAGGCGCGGGGCGACGGCGAGATCGGCGCGCGAGCGATACAGCGCCCCGAACAAGCGACGCGCGACGTCATAGTGACCCAGCTCCATTTCGATCTCGGCCAGCACGGCGCGCGCGGACACGCTGGCGGTATCGAGGTCCACGAGTCGCCGAGCGACGGCGCGGGCTTCGCTGAAGCGGTGCTGGGTCATCAAGGCCGACACGAGCGTCGTAAAGCCCCGCGCGTTGCGCGTGTCGCGATTGGCGAGGGAGCGGCGCGCCAGTGTCTCCGCCCGCAGCACATCTTCCGGATCGCCGCGCTCGCGCCCGCGCTGCAAGTGCAGCGAGGCGAGCTGGGCCAGATCGAAGGCGCTCGTCGGGTCGCGGCGCAGCCGTCCATCGTAGAACGTGAGGTTCGCGTCGCGGATCGCCGCCTCATTGCGGACCGGTACCGAAGAGGCGCTGCGTCCCGCCACGACGCCGAGCGACCCTGCCGCGAGCGCAACGCCCGCGGCCAGGGTCATGATCAACGAACGACTCGACATCACGGTGCTCAGTGGGCCGCCGCGAGATACGGGAACGTCGCGCTGAAGGCCACGTCGTTCGCGTCCACGTTATCGTCGGCCAACCCGGGCGAGGTGTTGTTGGGATCCAGCAGGGCGCCAAATACCGCCTGCAGACCCGCGGTCACCACGTCGTCCTCCAGCTTGCGGCCACCCCAGCCGTCGGCCAGCGCCCAGGTGAGCCACCCGGCGGTGTTCGTCGCCTTGTCGGACTGCACCAGCAACTCGTCCGGCAACAGCACGGCGGCGAGCGTCTTGCCGACCGTCGTATCGCGGCCGGCGACATTGTCGACGAAGCCGCGGATGATCGGGGTGAACGCGGCGACGTCGATCGTCGGTGCCGTCGACCCGTGGAACCCGTGATCCCGCTTGGCCAGGAACACCTCCGACACGAGCGGGTTGCCGAGCCGCTGGACCTGGTTGTAGAGCCGGTCCGGATTGGGCGCGGTGGTGGTAGTGTCGTCGCATCCCGTCGCGACGAAGCTGAGCGCCAGCGTCGCGGGCACCAGGGCCCAGCCGATCTGGCGCAGCAGAGTGAGAAGCGTCATCGCCATACTCCTTGTCATCGGTCGGTTAGCGGCTGATCGTGGCCCAGACCCCGAAATTCGGGCCTGCGGACCCCGCGAGATCACTCACGGGCAGCTCGATGATGATCGACAGCACGTTGAAGCCAGTCAGGAAATCGATACCGGGTGTACGCCACGCGCTGGCGGTCGGTGAATCGGGTAGCTGGGACAACGCGCCCGTGACGGGTTTCCGGTCCGGAATGATCCGGAAGAACTGCTCCAGATCGATGAAGAACGGATCGTCGCGCGGGCCTGCGTAGACCTGAACACCGCTCGCCGAGCCGATCGAGGCCCGGGTGGCCCCGGAAACGACCGCAGCGGCGGTCGAGACCTTGTTCCCCATGGCGCCCACGACGGGCGGCGCGACCGGCCCCCGGACCTCGACGGTCTGGTTGGCCCCGGCACCGGTGAAGGTCACCTGAATGACCTTGTCTTCGATGCCGTCGTGATCGTTGTCGATCTTGAACTGGTACAGAATGTTCGGATCGAAGTACGTACTGGGCGTTTCCGCGGGCGACAGCACGCCCCAGCTGTTCATGACCAGCACGACGCGCCCGGCCGTGGGGCTCGGGAACACGTACAGATCGGTCATGTCCATTTCGGGATTCAGCTCGACGTCGGGCGTGTCCTGGTGATCCGAAGCCAGGGCGACGCCGACGCCGCCCACCGCGCTCGCCACGACGAGGGCGATGGCGGTGAACCGCTTCCAGCGCGACAGCGACTTCCAACCCATGGGAGTGCTCCTCCATGAAAGACGACGAGCGTAGACTCGGGACTCTGTGTCTACGCCCGTCGCTGCGGGTCGGATTGTGCGCGGGGTCGCTTAGTCGGTGTGCCGCCAGGCGCCAAGCAGGCGCGGGGTTTCCGTGGGTTGAGGCGATCCGCCCGCAGGCTCCTCGGTCAGCCCGCAGTTGTCGATGAATCCCAAAGCCATGATCACCTGGTCGACGGGAAGCCGCAGGGCCGCGTGTCCCAGTGAATCGGTATTGAACACTCCCATCGACATCGGGGCTTTCCCCTTGGCGATCGCCCACAGCTGATAGGTTCGACCGGCCTGGGCCGGTGGAAGATCGAACGCCAACACGACGAACTTGCGGGTGGTGTGATTCCAGAACACGCGCGCCGACGGCTCACGGCCGGTGCTCGCCAGCGAAACGACGTGGACCTGTGGGCCAGTCAGGTCGGCAATGACAGAATCCCTGGCCGCCACACCCAGGGTTGCCTGCAACAACTGCTGCTCGAGCCCACCGACGCGCGCGGAGAGCCGCAACGCGTACACGCCCGCGCCTACCGCCAGGAGCAGAGCGGCGGCCGCCGCCAGCCAGCCGCTGTTCGAACCGCGACGCCGGGCCGCGATCGGGCGCACGCGCCGCGCCTCG
>DATFGN010000369.1:0-7827 GCA_035249405.1 Gemmatimonadales bacterium | reverse complement strand
CACGGCCTACGGCGACGAACACGCGGTCCCGCCGCTCGAGGACGTCGTGCGTTTCGCGCGGTGGCGACGGGAGACCATGCATCTGTGACGCCGTCCACCATCGAGCTGAAGCGCCGTGCCCTGGCCCTCGGATTCGATGCGGTCGGAGTTGCCTCACTCGAGCCCGACCGCCACGGCCCCGATCTGGACCGCTGGCTCGATGCCGGGTACGCCGGGACGATGACCTACCTGCACCGGCAGGCCACTCAGCGCAAACAGCCGAGCCGCATCATGCCGGACGCCACGGTGGCCGTCGTCACGCTCACCAACTACTGGCACGGTCCGGCCGCCCCTGGGGCGAGCGACCGCGTCGCGCAATACGCGTGGTCTTCCGATTACCACCAGGTGCTCGGCGCGCGTCTCGATCGCCTCGCCGAGGTGATCCGCGAGCTGGCGCCCGGAGCCCGCACGCGCCGCTACATCGACGCCGGACCGGTACCGGAGCGGGAGCTCGCGCGACGCGCCGGACTGGGATGGTTCGGGAAGAACACCATGCTGATCGACCCCCAGCGGGGCTCGTTCACATTTATCGGTTGCGTGCTCACCGACGCCGCGCTCGCGCCGGATCTTCCGTTCGAGGCCGACCGCTGCGGCACCTGCCGCGCCTGCCTCGATGCCTGCCCGACCGGTGCGTTCGCGAACGCGTACACGCTCGATGCTCGGCGCTGCATTTCGTACCTCACGATCGAGCACCGCGGCGCGTTTACCGACGTGCAGCGCGATCATGTCGGTGAATGGCTGTTCGGCTGCGACGTGTGTCAGGACGTATGTCCCTGGAATACGCGGTTCGCCCAGACGACCGCGGACCCCGAGCTGGCTCCGCGGCCGGCGCTCGCCGCCGCGCGCGCCGACGACCTGTTGGCGATGGACGAGCCTTCCTTCGACTCGTGCTACGGGGATACCCCATTCGCACGGCCCGGCGTGACCGGGATGCAGCGCAACGCCGTTGCGGTGCGCGTCAACCGGGTCGCCACATGACGGCCGCTCGCGTCGACGACGTCCAACGACAGCTCGACCACGGCCTGGCGCGTATCGACCCGCATCACCGGCTGCTCGGGCGTCCGGTGAGCTACCGCATCGTCGATGGGCGGACCCTGGAAATCACGTTTCGTGATGTGGCCGGCATCGCCGAGGCGGAGATGCTCGGCGTGAAGAAGATTCTCGGGAAGGACAGCTATTTCACGGTCTCACCGCAGACAGCGGAGAGCGTCACGGTCCGGTTTGTGGTTCCGTTGAAATAGACCTCATACGTCAGACTTCAGACAACATCTGATGTCTGAGGTCTGATGTCCGACGTCTCGAGTACAAACGTCTCACCGTGCGCGAGCTGACAGTACTTCTCAAGCGGTAGTCCCGCCGACACCCAGGCACTTCTCGCTCGTTGCGGCGGCTCGTCCAGCGGCTCATCGGTCAGTTTGAACGTCCCCCAATGCATCGGAATGAATCGTGGTGCTCCGAGGTCGCAGGCCGCCTGCACGGCTTCCTCTGGGTCCATGTGGACAGGTCGCATGAACCAGCGCGGATCGTACGCGCCGATTGGAATGAGTGCGACGTCAAACGGGCCAAAGCGCCGCGCGATGTCGCCGAAGACCGGGTGAGCGCCCGTGTCTCCAGCAAAGAACACGCGACGCGCTGTCGTCTGGACGCTCCATCCACACCACAACGATCGATTGCGCCCCCACGGCGTTCGCCCGCTGAAATGCTGCGCCGGCGTGCACCCGATGGTGAGCGGATCGTGGCTGGCCTCCTGCCACCAGTCGAGCTCGGTGATCTCGTGCACGCCACGTCGCCGGTAGAAAGCGGTCAGACCCAACGGCACGAGCCATCGCGCGCCGGGGTTCCGCGCTTCGAGCCAGCACACCGTCCGGTCGTCCAGATGATTATAGTGATCGTGGGATTGCAGCACGAGATCGATCGGTGGGAGGTCGTCGAACCGGATTCCTGGCGGTACACGACGTTTGGGACCGACCCCGGGGACCGGCGACGCGTGATCGGTCCAGATCGGATCGGTGAGCACATTGAGACCGCCTAACTGGATGAGAAAGGTCGCGTGACCCACCCAGGTGATCGTGAGCAGGTCCTCCTGGGCGCGCGGCTGATGGAAGCTTGGCTGGACGAGCGGAAACGCGGAGGCGTCGGGGTCCGGTGGCGGCGGATGTCGGAGACGATCGAGGCGCCAGCGCAGCAACCCGCCCAGCTCGGCGGTGATCGCTGCGTTGGGCCACGGGTTGCGAAACCCGCCGCTGGGATGGTGATGGTCAAGCACGCCGCCCGAAAACTAGTCTCGGGAGGCGACCTGACGACGGATCAGTGTACGGTGACCGTGGCGCTGCCGGTCTTTCCTTCGCTCAATGCCCGGATCACGACGGTACCGGGGATCCTGGCCTTGAGCACGGCGGTCGGACCGACTGCCAACTTCAACTCGACCACTCCAGATGAATCCGCTGGGAGCCAGGCGATCTGCCGGTTCGTGAGCACGTTGCCGAGCGAATCACGCACCTCGGCCATGAGGAACGTGCTGTCGCCGACCTGCAGGTCCAGCGTCGGGGGGGACACGGTGACCGTAGCTACGCCGTTGGGGTTCGGCTGCGCCACAACCTGGATCAGCACCGAATCCATCAATGCTCCGCTGGTGGCGACGATCCACGCGCTCCCTTCCTGAATGCCAAGCACGAACTTGTCCTGATCGAGCGAGTCGCCGATTACCGAGTCCACAGTCGCTGCGATTCCGGGACTCCGACTCACCCACGTCACCGCCGCGCCGACTGAGTTTCCGGAAGAGTCATTGGTCGCGGCATGCAACAGCGTGGTGCCGCCCACGCCGATAATGGAATTCCCGGTGATGTGGAGGCCGGCATCGGCCCGGGCCAGCTGGACGTTGTGCGTTGTGATATTGCCGACGGTCACCGCGACATTGGGGATCTCCGACGCGGCATAAGCCGGGATGATCGGCTGCTCGACTCGTACGGTGTAGTTGCCAGCCGGGAGGAACGCAATCTTGTAGTGACCTTGTCGATCGGTGTGTCCCGTTGCCTCGATGTACCAGATCCCAAGCGTGCTGGGATCGCCGCGATAGACACTGATATTGGCGTTCGCAACGGTGGAGGGAGGCCCGACATTCGTCGTAGCGGTGACGGTGCCTTCGATCGTCCCCGTCGCTGCCTTGTTGACCGCGCGCAATGACGGGAACACGTTGAATTCATCCGCACCGAACATGCGGTACTGGAAACTCCGTCCCACGTCGAAGTCGATCACGATTTCGGCACCGGTCCCCGTCACCGCAACGGGGTCTTCAACCAGGGTGTGGATCGTGATCTCGCCCGTCCCCGGCCAATGCACGATGGCGTCGGCGCCATTGGGATACTTGATGGACGACTTGTTGACGTCGATGGTCATCCGAATCGCGGTGTATTGGCCGGCATCCAAGAAGCCGGCGCCCAGGTTGGCCGTGGCTCCCTGCTGCAGAGCCAATAGGTCGAATGTCTTCTTGGGCGCGGCCACTTCGACCCAGTTCCCTGCTCCAGATGTATCGAACACCGCGCTCGCTTCGATTCTGGTCACGTAGATGTTCACGCTGCCGATCGAATCGAACGGGAACGGGGCGTCAGTCAGATAGACGACGGTCGGGGCGATGTTGGCCGATTGCGTAGAGTCATCCGTGTAGCACCCGGCCAGCAGGCCCGACGAGACGGCGGTGGCAATGAGCAGGCGACGCATGCGAATTCCTCTCCAATGGCGTGAGTCGTTCCGAAGCCAATACCCCAGGCCCCGTGCGGGCGTCACACGGGGCCGGCAGGTGACCCGGGCTCGCCTCGGGTGGGTATATCACGGGTGGGAATGACCGACGCCGACGTCGTGCGCCGGGTGCGCGGGGGCGACACCGCCGCCTTCGCCGTGCTGGTCGCGCGCTACCGCGACCGGCTCGGGCGCTATGCCGTGCATATGCTGGGCGACCGCGAAGACGCTGAAGAGGCCGTTCAGGACGCCTTTGTGCGGGCCTACCGCTCGCTGGCGGGCTGCGATGAAGAGCGGTTCGGGCGCTGGTTGTTCGGCATTCTGGTGAATCGCTGCCGCACGGCGGGCGGGCGGTCGAGCCGACGGCATCGCCTGTTCGTTCGCGACGACCATGCCCTGGCGCAGACGGCGGCGGCCGACTCCGCCGAGCGGGCGGACTGGGACGATACGGTTCGTTGGGCGTTAGGTCGCCTCGCGCCGGTGTTGCGCGAGGCCTTTCTGTTGAAGCATGTAGAGGATCTGGAATACGATGAGATGGCGCGCCTCACGGGAGCCGGTGTTTCGGCGCTCAAGATGCGCGTGAAGCGCGCCTGCGAACGGCTCCGCATCCTGTTGACCGAGGTGGAACGTGTTTGATCGCGACGATGATGTGCTGTATCGGGTCGTCGACCGGCTGCGCGAGCCGATCGAGATGGATCCGACCCTCGATGCCCGGGTGATGGTCCGCGTGGCACGTGCGCCGCGCGGTCCCGCCTGGCTCGCCCGCGGGTGGGAGTGGCTACGGCAGCCACGCGAATTCTCGATCTCCCCGCTCAGGGCCGCGATCGCCGCGGCGGGGCTCGCCGGCCTGGTACTGTGGCTCGGCATGAGCCGGCCGTCGGCAGCGACTGGCGGAGCCGCCGACACGACGGTGGTGCAGTTCGTCCTCGTGGCGCCGGGCGCATCGTCCGTCGCGTTGGTGGGAGACTTCAACGACTGGGACGCGACGACCACGCCGATGCGGCCGGTCCGTCGCGGCGAGCTCTGGAGCGTGACCATCCCGTTGTCCGCGGGTCGCCACCGGTACGCGTTTCTCGTCGACGGCTCGCGCTGGCTCGCCGACCCTTCGGCGCCGCGCGCGCCCGATGACTTTGGCACACCAAGCTCGGTCGTCACGGTGGGAGGGTGAATCCTATGCTGCGTTCCCGTTGGCTCCTCACCCTCGCGATCGTTGTCGCGCTTCCCCATCGGGGCGCCGCCCAGGATCCCCGGCTCGAACGGCGGCTCGACAGCGCCACGGTGGCGGCGCTCGGGACGATCATCGACTCCGCCCGTGTCGCCGGATTGCCGGTTGAGCCGCTCGTACAGCGCGCCCTCGAGGGATCCGCGAAACGCGCGCCCGGCGTGCGCATCATTGCGGCAGTGCGCTTGCTCGCCACCGAGCTCGCGGATGCCCGTGCCGCGTTGGGCTCCGCCTCGACGCCGGCAGAGCTGGTTGCGGCGGCAAGCGCACTCCGAGCCGGCATGCGCACCGCGGATCTGGTCCAGTTCCGCCGCCGGCGTCTCACAAACCTCACCGTGCCCCTGGCGGCCGTCACGGATCTCGTCACGAGTGGCGTGCCACCCGACTCAGCGGCGGCGGCCGTACTTGCCCTCGCCGGGTCGGCTCGCGACGATCAGATCGTCGATTTCCGACGGGCGGTCGAGCGTGACATCGCGCTTGGCGCGCCACCAGCCGCGGCGGCCGCCGTCCGCGTCAATGCCGCTCTCAACGACGTCACCCCCGGACCTGCCAGGAGGCCGTGAAGGTGCAGGTACGCGCGTGGGCGGCCGCTTTGGGCGCCGCCTGCGCGACAGTCGTGGCGCCACTCCGGACTCTCACCGCGCAAGTTGGTGCCACCGTGGACGTCGGAATCACCAACGTCCGTTACGACGGTTTCTTGCCCAGTGCGGCGGCATCTGTCTCTCCAATGTT
This sequence comes from Gemmatimonadales bacterium, assembly GCA_035249405.1. Taxonomy (GTDB): domain Bacteria; phylum Gemmatimonadota; class Gemmatimonadetes; order Gemmatimonadales; family GWC2-71-9; genus DASTHG01. The sequence goes on along the minus strand of DATFGN010000369.1, from coordinate 2,099 downwards.
CGAAATCCAACAACCACGACTGTTTTTCCTTGCCCGCGGCACGCTGCTTCGCTTCGAGAGCGGACGTCAGAGTCTCCAGGGCGGAGCGTCAGGGTCGTTTTTCCCCGTCCGGTTCGGCCAGTGGCGGGTTGAGCTAACGGGAAATGCGGGAGCAAGCCGCTATGCGGACTTCGCCAGCTTTTCCCATCTCCTGGCCGGCCCTCGACTGCATGTCGCGGGCGATCGTCAGGGCTTGTGGATCGGAGGGACTCTGGGAACAACGTCGTTCGGGGGCGAGCAGCGCTCGGTCATGACGTTCGCGAGCGGAGCCTGGGCGGAGCGTCTCGGGGCGACCTGGCTCCTCAATGCCAACGCCACGCGTGTCGGCGACACATCCTATGTCGATGTCGAAGGAGCGGTCCACTACGCATTCGGTCGCGTCACCCTCGATGGGTCGCTGGGCGCACGCAGCCGCAGTCAGGGCGGCGGCCACGGCGTGTACGGTGAAGCGAGCGGTGCGTTCGGCCTTGGGCCATGGATATCTCTCGTCGTCGCCGGGGGCCGCTATCCGACGGACCCGACCCGTGGCAGCGTATCCGGCCGCTATCTGGGGCTTGGTCTGCGAATCAACGTCGTGCAACGCCGTACCGCTGTCGCCCGGCCCGCCCGGCGCTATGGACTCTCGGGATCTGGTTCCGGTGATAGCGTCGATCCACCGGCCGTAACAGCGGAAGTGCAGCCCTGCGATTGCGACGGTGGAACCCTGGTCATCGTCGCCGGGGGCGTGAGCGTGATCGAGGTTTCTGGAGACTTCACCGATTGGGAACCGGTCGTGCTGGCCCGCGGCGATCGTCCGGGAACGTGGCGCATTCCGACGCCGCTCGCGCCCGGGACCTATCGATTCAACGTGCGGCTCGACGGGCGGGAATGGATCGTGCCGGCCGGTGTGACCCGCCTGCAGGATGAGTTCGAAGGGCAGGTTGGCTTGCTGGTCGTTCCCTAACTGCCGGTCAGCGCAGACCACCCGCCAATCGCAGCGCTTCCGGCCTCGCGCGCAGCGACCGCATCGCCCAAACGCCGAACGCTGGCCCGATCGCCAGCATGCTCATGCTCCAGCGCCAGCCGATGGCGCCAGCGAGCATCGGCAACAGCGAAATCGTGACCGTCGTCAGTAGGAATCCCAGACACGTTTGCAGGGTCAATGCGGTTCCCACGTACTGCGGCGGCGACAGCTCGCTGACCGCCGTAGAAAACTGGGCGGAATCCGCGACAACTGCGATTCCCCACACGAGAAGTAACGGCCCTAACAGCCACAGTGACCGACCGTAGAACGCCCCGACGACCAGACAGCAGGCGCCCGAGATCAGCATGGCGATGCTCGTGACGGCGGTCCGGCCGACGCGATCGCCATACTTCCCTCCCAACCAACATCCGACGGCCCCGATCCCGATCACTCCGAACGCCACGAGCGCGGCGACGGCTCGACCATCCGTCGCGCCGTTGGTGCGCACCACTTCGCTCGCCGCTACGAACACCGCGATCCAGGTCCACATCGCGTACAGCTCCCACATATGGCCGAGGTAGCCCAAGTTGGCCAGCCGCACCGCCGGGTCGCGCAACAGGCCGGGAGCGGCTGCCCACGAAAACCGCGGTGAAGGGGCAGCATAGGGTCCGTCCGAAGGGACGGTCAGCAGGAGCGCCGCTCCGGCCCAGGCTAGTGCAGCAGCCACCAACAGAACCGATCGCCAGGTGTCCGGGGGTGCGGCCCAGCGCACCAGATGCGGTGTGGCGGACCCGAGGGTCAAAGCCCCTACCAGAATGCCGAGGGCCCAACCCCGCGCTTCCCGAAACCAGCCGGCAGCGATTTTCATCCCGGGGGGATAGACACCGGCGAGGGCGGCGCCAGTGAGGAAACGGAACCCGATCCCCACGGGCGCGGACGACGACACGGCAACGCCAAGCGTGGTCAGTCCAGCCAAGAAGGCGGCCGCCGCCGCGAGGCGACGTGCCGACCACAGATCCGCGAGCGTCAGCATCGCCGAGACGAGCGCTCCCACCACGAATCCCAGCTGCACCGAGACGGTCAGCCCTGCGGTGCCGGTCACATCCAGATGCCAGAG
>DATFGN010000368.1:0-3681 GCA_035249405.1 Gemmatimonadales bacterium | reverse complement strand
GCCCGGCGCAGGCGCGGATGGTGGACGGGTCGTGGCCTGCGGCACCCCCGAGGAGGTGGCGCGCGTCGCAGCCAGCGTGACCGGACGTTACCTGCGGGAGCTCGCATGAAGCCGCGGCTGGCCGACGCGACGCTCTTGTTCGCCTGCTTGCTGTGGGGGATCAGTTTCGTCGTGGTCAAGTTGGCGCTCGAGTCGGCTTCCCCGCTCGCCTTCGCCGCGATCCGTTTCGCGCTTGCCACGCTCGTGCTGGCGCCGTTCGTCCGGCTGCGGCAGCGCTTTAGCCGGGCCGAGCTGACGGACGGGGCGTTGCTCTCCTTGCTGCTCGGAATTGGATTCCTGGCGCAGACCACAGGCCTGCAGTGGACCACGCCGTCGCGCTCGGCGTTTCTCATTGCGCTCTCGTCCGTGCTGGCTCCCGCGATCGCCGCCGTGGCGCTGCGCGAGCGGCCCCGCGTGGCTCTGGTTGTGGCTCTGGCCCTCGCGGGCACGGGGGTCTTCTTCTTGAGTGCGCCCGAGAGCGGCGGGTTAAACCGCGGCGATGCACTGACGCTGATCACCGCAGTGCTGTACGGCGGGCACATCGTCGCGACCGGCGTCGTGGCCCGGCGCCACGACCCGCTGCGGCTCGTGTGGCTCGAGATTGCCGGCACCACGGTGCTGGCGGCGTTGGGCGCCGTCCTGATCGAGGACGTGCGCCTCAACTGGTCGCCGCGGTTCACCGCCGCGTTGGTGTATACGGCGATCGGAGCTACGGTCGTCACGCTGCTGCTCCAGATGAAGGCGCAACGGTACATGACGGCAGCCCGCGCCTCGGTGTTGTTCTGCAGCGAGAGTCTGTTCGCGGCTATCACATCCTGGCTGGTGCTCGGAGAGCGCCTCAGCTCGGTGCAGTGGCTGGGCGGAGGGCTGATTCTGGTGGGGATGATTGTGGTGGAACTGAAAAATGCGCCGTCAGCTGTCAGCTATCAGCCATCCGCGATTCCGGTTGAACTCACGCCGCCGCCCAACGATATTTCCGCCCCTAGCTGATGGCCGATAGCCGACAGCTGACAGTGCCTTTCCCGAGTAGCTCAGCTGGTAGAGCAGCCGGCTGTTAACCGGCGGGTCGGGGGTTCGAGTCCCTCCTCGGGAGCTTTCACCATGATTGCTGTGGCGTTTTTGATCCCCGGGAGCAGATTTAGACCGTGAAGGCCCCCACCGCTCCCGCCGTTTCCAGCACGCTCAACAGCGAGCTGCTCCGAGCCATCCTCGAGCACAGCTCGGACGTCCTGGCCCTGCTCGACGCGTCCGGCACCATTCTGTTCACATCCCAGGCGGTGACCCGCGTATTGGGGTACAGCCCGGACGAGCTGCAGGGACGCAGCGCCTTCGAGCTGCTCCATCCCGACGACTTGAAGCGGGTGCAGACGCTGTTCGCCGGGCTGGTATCCAACCCGGCCGAGCCGGTGACCGCGGCGGTTCAATACCGGCACAAGGACGGGAGCTACCGCACCATCGAGGGGGTGGGCGTCAATCGGCTGTCGGATCCCGTGGTCCGCGCCGTCGTCGTGAACTACCGCGACCTCACGACCCGGCACGTGGCCGAGGCCGAAGCGCGGCGCACCGTGTCCCTGCTCCAATCCACCCTTGAATCCACGACCGACGGCATTCTGGTGGTGGACGCCCGGGGACGGATCCTTTCGTATAACCGGCGCTTCGTCGAGCTGTGGCGGATCCCGCAACCGATCCTCGACTCCCGCGACGACGACCGGGCCCTGGCCCACGTGGTGGACCAGCTGCTCGACCCCGAGCAGTTCGTCTCCAAGGTGCGCGAGCTGTATGCCAACGCGGAGGCGGCCAGCTTCGACTTCCTCGAGTTCAAGGACGGCAGGATATTCGAGCGGTTTTCCCTGCCGCAGCGGCTGGACGGTGTCCCCGTCGGCCGCGTATGGAGCTTCCGCGACGTGACGGCCCGCGCCCGCGCCGAGCGGGCGCTGCGGGAGAGCGAGGAGCGCTACCGGGCCTTCATCGCGCAGACCTCCGAAGGCGTTTTCCGCATCGAGCATCAGCCGCCCGTGCCCGTCGATCGCCCGATCGAGGAGCAGGTCGACGCGCATTACAAGAGCGGCGTGCTGGCCGAATGCAACATGGTGTTCGCGCAGATGTACGGATTCGAGCGCCCGGAGCAGCTGGTCGGGCGCCGCATCTACGAGTTCTTCGACCACACCGATGCGAAGAATCGGGAGTCGATGCGGGGATTCATCCGCGCCGGCAACCGGGATATCGACACCGAATATCACGAGTTCGACGCCCGCGGCTCGAAGCGCGTCTTCATGAGCAACGCCGTGGGGTTCGTGGAAAACGGCGCCCTGGTGCGGGTCTGGGGCACACAGCGGGACGTGACCGAGCGACGCCGCGCCGAGCAGGTGCAGTCGGCCACGTATCGGATCTCCGAGGCCGCGAACACCGCGCGGTCGCTCCCAGAGCTGTATCGGGCCGTGCACGCGATCGTCGGCGAGCTGATGCCCGCCCGCAACCTGTACATCGCCTTGTATGACGAAGCGAGCCAGACGATCGCGTTCCCCTATTTCGAGGACGAATTCGATGCCGGTTTCCCGTCCAAGCGCATGGGGCGGGGGCTGACCGAATACGTCCTACGCACCGGCCAGCCGCTGCTTGCGACGCCGGAGGTCTACAACCGACTGGTAGAGGCCGGGGAGGTTGAGCTGATCGGAACACCGTCGGTCGACTGGGTCGGCGTACCGCTCAAGGCCGGCAGCGGGTCGATGGGCGTGCTCGCGGTCCAGACGTACTCCGCCGGCGTCCGCTACGGGGAGCGCGAGCGCCAGATTCTCGAGTTCGTCTCCTCGCAGATTGCACTGGTCATCGAGCGCAAGCGCGCCGAGCAACAGCTCGCTGACAGTGAGGCCAAATACCGCCTCCTGTTCGAGGCCAATCCCGAGCCGATGTGGGTGCACGAAGATGACTCGTTCCGCATCCTCGCCGTCAACCAGGCTGCGATGGCGAGTTATGGGTACTCCGAAGCGGACTTCATGGGCAAGACAGTGTACGACCTGCACCCGGCCGACGAACACCCGGCGGTCGACTTGCTGCTGCGCCGGCAGGGGGAAACCGCCGCCATTCGGTCAGGCCTCCATCACCTGAAAAAGGACGGCACCGCGATCGAGGTCGAGCTGCTCGCGCACGCGATCGAGTTCGCGGCGCGACCGGCTCGGCTCGTGCTGGCGCGCGATGTCACCGAGCAACGCCGCCTCGAGGCGCAGCTGCGGCAGGCCCAGAAGATGGAAGCGGTCGGCCGGCTCGCCGGGGGGATCGCCCACGACTTCAACAATCTGCTCACAGCGATACTCGGCTCGGCGCAGCTCGCCCTGCGCGAAGTGGAGCCGTCGCATGCCGTCCGTGAGGACCTGGAAGAGATCCGGCGCGCCGGGCTGCGAGCCGCCGACCTGACCCGGCAGCTCCTCGCCTACAGCCGGCGCCAGGTGGTCGCTCCCAGGGTGATCGACCTGACCGAAGCGGTACGCAACCTCGACTCGATGCTGCGCCGGCTGATCCGGGAGGACATCGAGCTCGATCTGACGCTCGCGCCCACGCCGCTCGCCGTTCGCAGCGATCCCGGACAGATCGAGCAGGTGGTTCTCAACCTGGTCGTCAACGCCCGCGATGCGATGCCGCAGGGTG
>DATFGN010000367.1:0-5448 GCA_035249405.1 Gemmatimonadales bacterium | reverse complement strand
CAGGTGTTCCGGTTGCGGTCGCCGCGGCAAACGCCGGATTCGCGAGCGCCTCGGCAAACGCTTTTGCAGAGTTGAACCGGTCGGCCGGGAGCTTCTCCAGCGCCTTCCCCACCGCCATCGCCACATTCGGCGGTACCGATTTGCGCATCTGCGTGACCGGCGCAGGGGTCTCGGTCACGATCTTCATGATGATCTGCTGAGCCGAGGCGCCCACATGGGGTGGGTTTCCGGTGAGCATCTCGTAGAGTACGGAGCCGAGCGAGTAGATGTCCGACCGGTTCGTCAGTTCCTTCTCAGCGGTTGCCTGCTCGGGACTCATGTAGTGTGGGGTCCCCAGCGACAGGCCGGTTTCGGTCATCCGCCCACCCGCCGCCGCGGAAAGCGCCAGCGCGATGCCGAAATCCACCACCATCGGGCGGCCATCGTGCAGCAGGATATTCTCGGGCTTGATGTCGCGGTGGATCACGCCGTGCCGATGCGCGTAATCCAGCGCGTCGGCCACTTGGGTCGTGATCCGAATGGCCTCCTCGATACCAAGCTGGGTCTCGCGGTCGAGCTTGCTCCGGAGCGTTTCCCCGTCGATGAACGGCATGACGTAAAAGAGGAACCCATCGGCGGTCCCCGAGTCGAACAGCGGCAGAATGTGCGGGTGCTGCAGCGCGGCGGTGGTCTTGATCTCTACGACGAAGCGCTCGGCGCCCAGGACAGCGGCCAGCTCAGGCTTGAGGACCTTGAGCGCGACTCGGCGGTCGTGTCTGAGGTCCTGGGCGAGGTAGACCGTGGCCATGCCGCCCTGGCCCAGCTCGCGCTCGATGCGGTAGCGGTCGGCGAGGCTTGCCCTGAGGCGCTCCACCGTCAGTCGACCTTCACCGGAGCTTGATGCGCCGAAGGGGCAGCCGTGAGGCGGTCGGTGACCTCAGTCACCGATCACCTGCATGTACTGGAACGGGCGATCATGGGGTGGGGCGAAGATGCGGCGCAACGGCCGCGCGCGCCAGCACATAGTGAGCGCCGCGGCCGCGGGCTATGCTCCAGCGATGACGCGCGTAGCGGTGATCGGCGGCGGTGCGGCAGGGATGATGGCCGCCGCCTTCGCGGCATCCGGCGGAGCGGAGACGCTGCTGCTCGAGCACACGCCCGACGGCGGCCGCAAAATCCTGATCAGCGGCGGCGGCCGGTGCAACATCCTTCCCGCCCACGTCGACGAGACGCGGTTCGTCACCGATTCCTCGCCGCACACGCTGCGCAACATCCTGCGCTCGTGGCCGCTGGCCGAGCAGCGCGCGTTTTTCGAGCACATCCTCGGGCAGCCACTCGTCGAAGAGGTTGCTTCGGCGAAGCTGTTTCCGGCATCGCAGCGGGCGCGCGACGTGCGCGACGGGCTGCTCGCGTACGCCGTTGCCCGAGGGGCGCAGTGGATGCCCTCCACCACCGTCTCGGGGCTCGTGCGCGCCGGCGATGGGTGGCGCATTGCGTGTCGGGACGGACGGACGCTGGATGTCGACCGGGTCATCGTGGCGAGCGGTGGGTTGTCGGTACCGAAGACCGGCAGCGATGGGGGCGGTCTCGCGCTGCTCGCGGCGCTCGGGCACACGATCCACGAGCCGTACGCGGCCCTCACACCCGTCATCGCCGAGCCCGTGCCGTTTGCCGCGCTGGCGGGCGTGTCACTCACCGTATCGCTCGTGGCGCGCGATGCCGAGCGGAGCGCGTCCGCGCGCGGGGGGTTCCTGTTCACGCACCGCGGCTACAGCGGACCGGCGGTACTCGACGTTTCGCACGTGCTGGTCCGCTCGGGCCGAGCTGCGCGTCTCATCGTGCAGTGGGCGGCGTTGGACGTCGTTGGGTGGGAGCGGGCACTGCGGAGCGACGGCGCGCGCTCGGTGGCCGGTGTGGTGCGGGACGAAATGCCGGCGCGGCTTGCAGACCTGCTGGTCCGGCGCGCCGGCGTCGACCCGGAGACGCAGCTGTCGCAGCTCCGGCGCGCGGATCGCATCCGGCTGGTGCAGGGGCTTGCGCGCTGCGAGCTGCCGTGGACCGGCCACGGCGGCTATGCGAAGGCGGAAGTGACCGGTGGGGGCGTGAGCCTCGCGGAGATCGATCCCCGGACCATGGAGAGCCGGAAACACCCCGGGTTGTTTCTGTGTGGCGAGGTCCTCGACGCGTTCGGCCCGATCGGCGGCTACAACTTTCTGTGGGCCTGGGCGACGGGCCGAGCGGCGGGGCTGGGCGCTGCGCGCGAGGACTGAACGACGCGGCGCGGCCGTGAGCCGCGCCGGATCGGTCACCGGCGCACTCTCGCCAGGAGCTCGGCGAACCAGTGCTCGGCGTACACGATGCTCGCCGCCCTGCTGGATTGCCGGATCATTACGAAGCGCCTGTCCGGTGCGACATCGTACTGGGGGCGATTTCTCGCCGCCCGGAAGCCCGCCACAGAGAAGAGCGGACGAGGATCGCCGGACAGGAAGGTAGGACCGGGCCTTGCTCGCGGCGAGCGCGATGCCGAAGTCCGCCACCAGCGCCCGTCCGTCGTGCAGCAGGATGTTCTCGGGTTTGATGTCCCGGTGAATCACGCCGTGGCGGTGCGCATAGTCGAGCGCGCCCGCGACCTCCGTCGCGATCCGGATCGCGTCACTGATGGGGAGCTGCTTCTCGCGATTGAGCCGGTCGCGGAGCGACTCGCCCTCGATAAGGGCATGACGTAGAAGAGGAAACTGTCCGCCGCTCCGGAATCGAACAGCGGGAGGATGTGCGGATGTTGGAGGTTGGCGGTGGTCTTGATCTCCGAGAGAAAACCGCTCGGCCCCGATCACCGCCGCGAGTTCGGGGCGCAGGACTTTGACCGCGACCCGGCGGTCGTGACGCAGGTCCTGGGCGAGGTTACACCGTAGCCATGCCGCCCGCGCCCAGCTCGCGCTCGATGCGGTAGCGGTCGGCGAGGGCTGCAGCGAGAACGGTGACGGGATCGATCACGGGAGACCAACAGCCGGGGACCAGGACAGTCGCATCACCGCCCACCCTGCCCGTCGACGCGAGCCCGCAGTTCGTCGAACCAGTGCGTGGCGACGAACACCCGGCGCCGCGCGACGCCGGTCGGCCACTTGAGCATCACGAAGCGCTGACCGTCGGGCGTCACGTCATAGCCGCGTGGGTTCGTCCAGCCGGCGCCCGACTCGTAGGGACCGGCGAACAGCAGCACGGGCGCGCCCACCGCACCGGTGCCAGGTTCGACCGCCACGGCCATCATGCTGTCGCCGCGCTGAAAGACCAGCTCGCGCCCACCGCGGGTCCACACCGGCTGCGAGCCGTCCCCGACCAGTCGGCGGGCGACGGTCGGATCGGGGAACGACTGGAGGTACGTCTCGACGCGGCCGGACTCGTCGGAGTCGTAGGCCATCCAGCGGCCGTCGGGCGAGAGGGCTGGATGCCCGAGATTGAACCCGTTGGCCAAGTACTGCCGTGGAACCGGCGGCCCCTGAAGCGACACCGTCCAGAGGTCGCTGCCCGTGGAGACGCTCAGCGTGAAGGCCGCCAGCCGCCCGTCGGCGGAGATGGAGCCAAGGATGCGATCGTGTCCGCCGCCCAGCAGTTGTTCCGGCGCCCGGCTTCCATCGGCCGCTCGGCGGTACAGCTCGAATAGCGGCCGCTCGCTCATATAGACGAGGTCCCGGCCATCGGGCGTCCAGACCGCGCCGAAGTCGCTCGCCGCCTCGGCGGTAACGCGCGTGCGACTGCCGCGGGACGGGTCCACTACCCACACGTCGGAAGCGCCGCGGGCAGGCGTGATGTCCACCGAAAGCCGACGCCCGTCGGAGGCGAACCGTGGGTTTTGAAAGCGGTCCGGTTCCCGGAGGAGCGCGCGTTCGGCGCCCCTCCGGTTCGACTCCACGAGCTCGAATCGCGTCCCGGACACGTCGCTGGGCATGACGGCCAGCGTGCCAGAAGGCGACACGTCGTAGGCGGCGAAGCCGTCGGAATAGTTCATCGCCACGTCATCCACCACGACCACCGGCGCACCCGTCACCGCAAGCCGCCCCACGTCGAACGGGACGACGAGAATAGAGCGGTCACGCACGAAGAGCAGGTGCCCGCTTGCCGTGTATCGTCCCATGACGCCGTCCTGCAGAAGGACGCGGCGCGTCCCGCTTTTCAAGTCGAGCACTTCGATAGTCGCGCGCTCGATCGGCGTCCGATAGGCGGTGAACACCACGTGGCGCCCGTCAGGGAGCAGCTGCGGCCACCAGTGCGCCAGCTCGCCCGAGCTGGAGTCCGGTGTGGTCACCGCGCGAGCCTCGCCGCCCCCGGCACTGACCCGCCACAGCCCTGTCTGGTAGGTCGGCGTGTAGATAATCGTCCCGTCGCGGCCCCACGTGCCACCGCCCCAGCGCGCATCTGCCAGCGCAATGGCAGTGCCCCCTTCGATAGGGAGCTTCATGAGCTTCCCTCTCGCGGCGAAGGCTACCCAGCGACCATCGAACGAGACGAATGCGCGTTCCGCGCCCTCACTGCCGGGGATGACGGTGGCTTCGAGCCGATCGAGCCGGCGCGCGAGCAGGACGTTGCGTCGCCCCACCAGCGCCGTGACGATGATCGTGCGACCGTCCGGCGTCATCAGGACAGGGGACGTCTCTGGGAATCCCTGCGCCGAGTCGAGGTCCACCGCGAAACGCATCGGAGGATCCGTTTCGCCTCCACGGCGCGTCAGCCACAGCGAGGTCAGGGCCAGCGCGGCGACCAGTGCCCAGGGCGCGAGACCAACCATCCGAGCCTGCCAGGGGACGAGCCGCGCCCCGGCGACGGCCTGCCCCGGCACCCGCGCAGCGGTCGCATAGCTGGGGGTTGCCAGCGCTGCGGCGAACTGGGCCGCGCTCGCGAAGCGGTCCGCCGGCAACTTCTCCAGCGCGGTCAGCACCGCGTTCTCCACGTTGGGGGGGATGCGGTCCCGCCGCGGCAGGAGCGGAGCCGGCTTCTCGGTCATCACCTTCGCCACGATTGACTGCGCCGTGGGGCCGGTGAAGGGCGGCTCGCCCATCAGCATCTCGTAGGTCACGCAGCCGAGGGCGTAAACGTCGCTCTGGGCCGTGATCTCCCGTTCGCCCATCGCCTGCTCTGGACTCATGTAGGTCGGCGTGCCGAGACTCATCCCGGTCTCGGTCATTCGGGTACCGCCGGCCTTGCTGGCGGCGAGCGCGATGCCGAAATCCGCCACCATCGCCCGGCCGTCGTGCAGCAGGATGTTCTCTGGCTTGATGTCGCGGTGGATGACGTTGTGGCGATGCGCGTAGTCCAACGCGCCTGCGATCTCCGTGGCAATCCGGACCGCATCGTTGATGGGGAGCTGCTTCTCGCGGTTGAGCCGGTCGCGGAGGGACTCGCCCTCGATGAAGGGCATGACGTAGAAGAGGAAACTGTCCGCCGCTCCGGAATCGAACAGCGGGAGGATGTGCG
>DATFGN010000366.1:0-12390 GCA_035249405.1 Gemmatimonadales bacterium | reverse complement strand
GTCGCCGGTGAAGAAACCGCGCTGCGCCGGGCCCCGGAGCGGTTGCTGCTCGCGGCCTTCGATCATCCTGAAGCGCTCGCTCCGCTTCCCGCCAAGACCTGGCGTGGGGAGCCCAACGCCGGCGTGCGCTACGCGCGTGAGATGGACACGCTCGATCTCTACTTCGACCGTCGCTCCGGGCTCCTCACCGTAATCGTGACGCTCGCCGACGACCCAATCCTTGGCGATCGGCGCACGGAGACCTGGTTCACACGCTGGCAGGAAACGGCCGGGGTCCGGTTCGCCCGGCAAAACGACGTGTTCGTGAACGGACGTCTCAACAACCATCTTGTAACCACAGCGATCACCGTCAACCCGGAGCTGCCTGACTCGCTGTTCACCATCCCGGACTCGATGGCCACCCGGGCGCAGCCGGCGAACCCGGTGCCGGCAGCCCCCGTGGTCACCCTGGCCGAGATTGCCCCGGGCGTCTGGCGGGCAGAGGGCGGATCGCACCACTCGCTCGTCGTGGAACAGCCGGATCGCCTGATCGTCGTCGAGGCACCGCAAACCAGCCGGCGGTCCAAGGCAGTGCTCGACACGCTGCGGGCACGCTTCCCCGCCAAACCAGTCGGCATGGTCGTCAACACACATCATCACTGGGACCACGCGGGCGGATTGCGCGGCTACATGGCTGCGGGCACACCGATCGTCACCGCGAGTGGGAATACGGCCTTTGTGCGCACGATTGGAACCGCCGTGAAGACCGTGACACCCGACGCGTCATCACTACGCCGGAGACCGGTCACGGTGACGGGCGTCCTGGACAGCGTCGTGATCGGCTCGGGAGACTCGCGGGTCGTGATCTACCGGTTGCCGACAGCACACGTCGAAGGGATGCTGGTCGCCTACCTCCCCGCAACGCGGATCCTGTTCGTCAGTGACGTGCTGTCGCCGGGCCCAACGCTCGCTGCGGCCGGCAGCAAGGAGATCGTCGCGTTCGTCCGGGCGCGGGGGATCACCGTGGACCGGGTGGCCGGCGGCCATGGGGGGATCGCGAACTGGCCCGACGTGGAACGAGCATCGGAGGCAAACTAGGGCGATCCGCCGGTCAGCCGCTGCCGATCGCGCTGCTGGGTCAGCATGCGTTCGGCGAAATCGACCCGCTCGGCCAGCTCCCCCATCTGACGCTGGAGCTCTTCGACGTGCTGGGTGAGGGCTTCCACGTCCCGAGCCTTGATGCCGGGCGGCACGGCGCCCTCCGCCACGTTCCAGTTGCGCAACGGGAGACCGTCGGCGTCGCGAAACTCTCCAGCGATAATTGTGATCATGTCATACAGCCACCACATCCCGAGGCCGCCGAAGGTCAGCGCCATGGCGATGCCGCTGTGCACGCGACCCGCATAGAACCGATGGAAACCGAACACCCCACCCAACATGCCGAGCACCAGCGCCACCGTGCGCGAGCGCTCCGAGACGGCGGGAAGCTCCTCGTACGCCTCGTCCTCGCCCTCGCCCTCATACTGCGTCGGCAGGTTCGTCATCGTCCTAAGATGTGACGCGCGCGAGGAGGGCGTCCAGGTGTGCCCGCGGCATTGCGCCGCTCTCCCGCGCGACCTCACGCCCGCGCTCGAATACGATCAGCGTCGGGATGCTGCGTACGGTGAACTGGCCGGCCGTTACGGGATTGCGGTCGGTGTCAAGCTTCAAGATCAACAGCTCACCCTGCCGGTCGTGTGCGATCTGGTCCAACACGGGCGCCATGACCTTGCAGGGACCGCACCAATCGGCGTAGAAATCCACGACCACGGGCACTTCGCTCGCGCCGATCACCTGCTCGAACGTCGCATCGGAGACCGCGAGGGGGCGGTCGAGGAGGATGGGCCGGGTACACTGGCCACAGCGTGGCTTGTCATCGACCCGATCGAGATCGACGCGGTTCAGTGTGCTGCAGAATGGACAGGGAACGGTGACGGTCATCGGGGCATAGTCCCTCGCGCAGCAGTGAAGATAGTCCGACTACCGCTCGGAGCCATCGCGCACTACCAGCCGTTCCCGCTCCTCGTCGTACGTAACGAGGAGGATGCGCCGGGTCGCAACGGTCAGGGTCGTATCGAACGCGAGTTGTGCCGGTGTCGCCAGCCGTTGTGATTCTGCTTCCTCTTCTTCTCCGTGTCGATCCGGCGCAGCGCTGGAAGACCGTTCGAGCGCGAACGCCACCGCGAGCCGATGAACCCCCTGTCGCACAGGCAGGTCCTGCAATACGTACAGGGGGCGATCCTCGCGCACGCCGGCTCCATGAATCAGCCGGTCCACGACCTTGACGTTGTCGAGCTCCACGCGCAGCCGGTAGGGCAGGACCCGGCCTTCACACACCCGCTCCTGGCGCATATGGACCGGCAGTTTTGCCAGCTCCGCGGGGGTGAGTCGCCGGCAATCTCTGACCGTTTCTCCTCGCGCCCGCCAGGCGAGCCGCACGATGGCGTCGGTGCCGTGTTCGGACGAGTACGTCAGAAACGACAGCAACCGGACCAGGACGAGGACGCCCGCCGCCCCCACCGTGCCCACAGTCCATCGCACGAGCGGCGTCATCCGGATTGCTCCGCATTCGCTTCGACCAGCTCGCACAGGCGTTCGAGATCGACGTCGGCATCCGCGGCTGCCGCATCAAGCGTCGCCACCTCAGCGCGGAAGGCGGCGAGCGCCGCGCGCACCACGCCACGCTCGGCCGCCGAGGCGTAGACGAGCCGCACGCGCCGGCGGTCGACGCGATCGCGCAGCTCCGCTTCGCGCTCGTGAAACAGCCGGGCCTCCAGCCACTTCGGCCCTTCGCGATGCCAACAGTCCCGCGGCGGGCATGACACGATCAACACGCCACCGGCGCCGGACCGCAGCAGAAACTCGACCACTGACGTGTGCAGATTGCCGCCGCAGCTCACGGGGTACACTGGGGCGCCATCGACTTCCCGTGCCGCGACACCGCCCGCGCCGCGTTCACAGGCCACGAGGACGACATCCCGCGCGCCGGGCCGGCGGACGGCGACGAAGTCCCGCACCGTTCCGAGCTGGGCCCGCCCGGTTCGCCCGGCAGGCCCCACACCCATCGGCGCGCACGACCCCGCGCACAACCCGCAGCTCGTGCACAGCGCGGGGTCCACCCGCGCTACGAGCGTGGACTTCCCGGTTGCCGCGGCGTCGGCGCGCTCGACCATCGCGATGGCCTCGTACGGGCAATCGAGGTAGCACTGCTCGCAGCCGGTACACAGGCGCTCGTCGACCTTCGACGTTGGGAGGCGTCGGGCGGCGCGCGGGCGGCTGAGCCAGGGGATCGCCAGGCCGATCATGGCCACGGCCAACCCGATCCCCCACAGCACGCCCGGCGGTACCGATCGGGCGAGCGGGATCCAGAACGCATAGAACCAGTCGAACGGCGCGGCTCCCGGCAGCGCAAACAGGTCCGCCGGAGGCGTGGCGGTGACCGGCCACAGGACGGCAAGGGCGGTCAGCCCGCCGACCACCGTCCACGTGAGCCGACGCGGCGGGAACAACCCCGGCCGCGCCAGGCGCGACACGTGCACCCAGACGAGAATGAACAGCCCGATCGGCAACGCCACGTGGGCGAACAAGTTCAGGAAGAAGAACGCGCCGGGGATGGGCCGCTCTCCAGTGAACGCCCGGCTGATCGGCTCCCCGAAGATCGGCACCAAGTCGAACAGGCGCGCGCCCGCCGCGGCGAGCACCTGGCCCTGAACATCCCACACCATCACGAAACCGGTCCAGCCGCAGATGAACACGAATGCCAGGAGGACCAGCCCAGACACCCAGGCGAGGGTGCGCGGTCCCCAGGACCTCCCCTGCACGAGCATGCGCAGCGCGTGAAACACGCCCGCAACGACCGCCGCATCCGAGGCATAGCGGTGCACGCCGCGCATCCAGCGCCCCAGCCAGACCTGGCGGTCGATGGCCACGATCGACTCGTACGGCGCGCTGATGTGATAGAAGAAAAGGAGGTAGACGCCGGTGACCAGCAGCACGACGAACAGGGCCAGCACCAGAGCCCCGCTGTGGTATAGCGGGTTGCAGCGCCAACCGTAGAGGTGGTTGAGTCCGGCGTCCGCTCGCGCGAGCGCCCGGCGCACCACGTTCTGCATCAGGCTCCCCTTGCAGCGCTCATATTATCATATTATCATGATAATAACAAGATTATGCTGTCCCAAACTGCCGAATACGCACTGCGCGCCGTTCTCTACATCGCTCAGCACGGCGACCGCCTCGTGCAGGTTGGTGAGATGGCCCAGGCCCTGCGCATTCCACGAAACTACTTGTCGAAGATCGTCCACGTGCTGGCCCGTGACGGCGTGCTCGAGTCCACTCGCGGCAAGGCGGGTGGGTTCCGCCTCGCGAAGGCGCCGGACCGCTTGCATGTGGTGCAGGTCGTCTCGCCCTTCGACCGGTTGGACGAGGTACGCCACTGTCTCCTGGGGCGACCGCAATGCAGCGACCGGACCGCCTGCGCCGCGCACACGCGGTGGAAGGAGGTCGCTGAGCGCGTCGCCGAGTTCTTTCGGGAGACAACCGTCGCCGAACTGTTGCTGGGCAGCGCGGTGCCAGTGTGATGCCCCAGCCGATCCCCTCGTAGAAAGGAGCCGAGTGTGGCCGAGCAACCCGAATCGCGACGTGACGATGCTGGCCCGCCGCTTCCCCTGGGCCAGCGCCTGCTCGACAGCCCATTCCTGCTGTTGTTCGCAGGTGTCGTGATCATGGTCGTGTTCTATACGGCCTGGGGGCTGTACGAGATCCTGTCTCTCAAACCCGCTCCCCTGCCCTGACCTCGAGGCTCCGAACCATGCACACTGGTATCGATTCTCCACAGGGCATCTGGTGGCAGCCCGCCCACGGCGCTGAGCGGCTGTGGGTCGCGGTCGCGTTCGCGTGGTGCATCGTGCTGTTCGCGATGATGCCGCTCTGGCACCTGCGCGGCCAGCAGAACCCGTCCGGCATTCGGCACAAGGTCGAGCCGACTCGCTACTACCAGCGGGTCCAGGAGTTCATCAACCAGTACAAGGTCGGTGAGGAGGCCGGGATCCCCATCGTGGCTCCCCCACCCGGAAGTGACGTCTACTTGCTTGCCCAGATGTGGAAATGGACGCCGATCCTCAAGCTCCAAAAAGGCGTCGAATACACCCTCCACCTGTCGGCGTTCGATGTCAATCACGGCTTCAACCTCAGTCCTGTGAACGTCAATTTCCAGGTCGTGCCGGGCTACGACTACGGACTCCGCGTCGTGCCCAACGAGGCGGGCGACTTCCGCATCGTGTGCGACGAGTTCTGCGGCATCGGCCACCACCTGATGGTGGGCAAGGTCATCGTCACCGATTCGGCCGGCGTTACGACTGCCAACTCCCGCTCTGGAGGCGCGCCATGACCACCGCCACCGCACCCAGCGCGTTCCGCACCTGCCCGCGCACGGGGCTCAAGGTCAACGCCAGCGCTGAAGCCCTCATCAAGGCGAACGCCGTCGCGGCCACCGTGGCACTGCTCATCGGTGGCATCGCCGCCATCCTCGTCCTGCTCACCCGCTGGCAGGCCGTGCACCTCCTCGATGCGACCTGGTTCTACCGCATCCTGACGGTCCACGGGATGAGCATGTTGATCTTCTTCATCATCTTCTTCGAAATGGCGATCCTGTATTTCGCCAGCGCTGTGGTCCTGAACAGCCGGGTCGCCACGCCGCGCCTCGCCTGGCTCGCTTTCGGCCTCATGGTCGCCGGTGCCCTCATGGTCGAGGCCACGATGTGGGCCGGGAAAGCCGACGTCTTGTTTACATCGTACGTCCCGTTGCGCGCCGTGTCCTGGTTTTACCTCGGCGTCATCCTCTTCGCCGTCGGTGCCCTGATTGTCGTGGGGGTGTTCTTCGCCACGCTCGTCGTGGCGCGCCGGGAACGGACCTACCAAGGCTCCGTGCCCCTGGTCACGTTCGGCGGGATCACCGCGGCCATCATCGCCGTCATCACGCTGGGTCACGGCGCCGCCATCTACATTCCGACCTACCTCTGGTCGCTTGGCCTGATGAATGTGGACCCTGAGGTCTACCGTATGGTGTGGTGGGGGCTGGGCCATGCGTCCCAGCAAATCAACGTCTCGGCCATGGTCGCGGTCTGGTACCTGCTCGGTGCGCTCACGATCGGGGCGGTGGTTCTGAACGAGAAAATCAGCCGCACCGCATTTGCCTTGTATATCCTGTTCATCTCCATGGCCTCGGCACACCATCTGCTCGTCGATCCAGGCATGGGACCGGCCTGGAAGGTTTGGAATACGAGCTACTTCATGTACATGGCGGTCCTCGCTTCGATGGTGCACGGTTTCACGGTCCCCGCCGGGATGGAAGTCGGCCAGCGGGCACGCGGGCTCACGAAGGGCATGTTCGAGTGGCTGCGCAAAGCGCCGTGGAGCGACCCGGGCTTTTCCGCCCTGGTCTTCTCCGTCGTGGTGTTCGGATTCGTGGGTGGCATCACGGGCGTCACCTTCGGGACGGAGCAAATCAACATCATTGCGCACAACACGCTGCGCATCCCCGGTCACTTTCACGCCACGGTGGTGAGCGGCACGGCCCTCGCCTTCATGGGGCTGACCTATTACGTGATCCCCCTGATCTTCCGCAAGCGGATCGCCTTCTACCCGCTCGCCAGAATTCAGCCGTGGCTGTTCGCAATCGGCATGCTCGTGTTCTCGCTCATGATGACGTTCGCCGGCACGTTCGGCGTGCCCCGCCGGCATTGGGACATGACCTTCTCGGGCGCCCCGTTCGACGTGCAGTTCAATCCGGCGGTGAATCTGGTTATGGGCATCATGGCGCTGGGCGGCCTCATGGCCGCCGCCGGCGGCGGGATCTACATCCTCGTGACCGTGTGGTCGGTGTTCTTCGGCGAGCGGCTTCCCGAGGGTCAGCTCGCGGGCCCGGGCCTGCCGCCGGGCATCGTGACGCCACCAAGACCGATTCCGGCAGGCGAGCACTCGAGAAAGGCGCCCGGGACCCTCGTGCTGGTGTTCGTGTTCCTGGCGGCCTTCATCGCCTACTACTTCATCAACTGGAAGCTGCTGTCGGCAATATGGAAGATCGGCTGAGCACCGCTCGTCTGGCCGGGCGTCACTGGGCGACGCTCGTGGCGCTCGGCCTGATCCTGCTCATCACCCTGGCCTGGTGGGGACTGGCGTTATGGCCATTGCCCGAGACGACGCCACCGGCCCTGGTGCGGGCCCGGACCATTTGTTTCGGGACCACCGCGACCGGCCTGCCCTCGGGTGTCGGTTGGATGATGCTGATCGGTGAGCCGATCATGATCACCCTGCTCCTGGTGACCGTCACCGGGACGGGCCTCATTCGCGAGACTGTCGCTGGCATCGCGCGCGGCAGACTGGGTCGCATCGGCATGCGCGCGCTCGCGGCCGGGGTGGTGTTGGCCGTGCTGGCCGCGGGAGCACGCGTGGCCTGGGCCCTCGGCGGATCGGGAGCGCTGCGCTTCAGTACGGCCCCGCCAGCCAGCTATCCCCGCATCGATCGCCGTGCGCCCGAGCTCGATCTCGTCGACCAGCGCGGTGAAGTGGTGACCCTCGCCGCGCTGCGCGGCCGCCCGGCGCTCGTCACCTTTGCGTATGCGCATTGTGAGACCGTGTGCCCGCTCGCCGTCCAGGACGTGGTACGCGCCCGAGCGGACTTTGCGGACTTGCCTCTCGCCTTGGTCGTGATCACGCTCGATCCGTGGCGCGATACCCCATCCCGGCTGCCGTCGATGGCCCACAAATGGGGCCTGCCCGACGATGCCTTCGTGCTCAGCGGTTCGGTGCCGGAGGTGGAGGCGGTTCTGGACCGGTGGGGCGTCGCGCGCACACGCGATTCGCGCAATGGTGAAGTGACTCACCCATCGGTAGTCTATGTCCTGGACGACGAGGGACGAATTGCGTTCGTCACCTCCGGCGATGCGGAAGTGATCGCCGGACTGGTGCGACGCCTGTAGCGCTACAGCGCCGAGATCCCGGACGCCCGGGTCCGGGTCCACACGTTCAGCGCCATGACCGCGGCGGCCAGCACTTCGATGACCCGCCCCACGATCGTCACCGTACCCTGATCGCGCAGCATTCCCAGGGAGGTCATCCACACGCCACCGTTCAGCAACGCCAAAGCCAGCCAGGCGAGCCCTTCGCGTCCCCGCGCGCTCGGGGTCATCCCGAAGCGCGGGAATATCCAGTAGGCCACGCCCATCACGAGCTGAATCAGCCAGCCAACGAGCAGCAGCTCGAAATGCACCGGAAGCCAGCGCCATAGCCCGGCCGGCAGGGAGATCCCTTTGCTGGCGAGGAGCAAAGCGCCGAGTGAAAACCCGGCCAGCAAGTAGGCGAGGGCGCCGCGAATGAGCCAGACCGATACCGTCGGCACGCTCTAGCGTCCCTTCACCCTTGGCCAGGTATTAAGCACGAACGCCACGGCACCAAGCCATTGGAGGATGGCCGACAGCACCAGCAACACAGCGGCCCCGCCAGATGGGTGAATCGCGTGCACCGGCTCGGCGACGACACGGACCAGGAGCCCGAGGTTGAGCAGGGCGAAACTCGCGACCGCGAGCCAATCCATCCCCCGTGGCTCCGCGAGCGAATACTTGGGGAACATCCAGTAGGACACCCCGATGATCATCCCGGTGACCCATCCGACGACCAACAGATGAATCATCACCGGCGTGAGCCACGGTGGCCCGCCCGCCGCCTGCCACACGCCGGCAGCGAGCGCGACCACGAAGTAGATCAAGGAGAGTTTGACGAACCATCGCGTGAGTGGCGGCATAGCCTACCCTACGATCGCTTCAGCCTCGATCTCGACCAGCATGCCGGGGTCCACGAATGCGCTCACCTGCACCATCGTGGCCGCCGGTCGGACCGATCCGAGGATTTCGAGGTGTGCCCGCCCAATCTGGGCCCAATCCTTGATGTTGGTCACGAAGATCCGGGTGCGGACGACATTCGCGAGCGTCGCTCCCGCCTTGACCAGGGCGCGCTCGATGTTGCGCAGTGCCTGCTTTGTCTGCACGTAAGCATCCCCGATGCCGACGAGCTTCCCCTGCTCGTCGGTCGCCGTCGTCCCGGCCACATGGACCACGTCCCCCACCCGCACCGCGCGGGAGTAGCCGACGATCGGCTCCCAGGGCATGCCGCTCGAAATGTTGCGACGTTGCAAGCAGAGCTCCTTTAGGGTGGGTTATCCCCGGGGCCGCGCCCCGGGGACTGTTTCCCCAGCACATGATGCAGCGCCGTCGGGAGCGCCGAGAATTCGAACTGGAACCCCGCCTGCTGCAATCGAGCCGGCACCAACCGCGCGCTGGCGAGCATGGCTTCCCGCGCCGCCTCTTCCCCGAACAGGAGGCGCAGCGCCATGCGGGGAACCGGCAGCGCCGCGGGTCGGCCGAGGACGCTCCCCAGCACGCGGGCAAACTCGCCGTTTGTGACCGGCGTCGGAGCTGCGCTGTTGATGGGTCCGCGCATGTCGTCCCGTTCCAACACGAAGCGATAGACTTCGGCGACGTCGTCGATGGTGATCCAGCTCCACCAGGCGCGTCCGTCGCCGATCGGACCTCCCAGTCCCAGCCGAAACGGCAGCAACATGGGTGCAAGCAAACCGCCATTCGGCGCGAGCACCAGCCCGGTGCGCACATGCACGACGCGGAGACCGGCCTCGGTTACGGGTGCTGCCGCCGCCTCCGACTCCCGGCATACATCCGCCAGGAATCCGGTACCCGGAGTACTGTCTTCGCTCAACAGTTCATCCCCGCGGTTGCCGTAGTAGCCGCTGGCTGATGCCGCGATGAATACTCGCGGCGGCGGCGTCAGGGCCGCGAGCGATTCGGCCAACAGCCTGGTGCTGCCGACTCGGCTGTCGCGAATGCGGCGCTTTTTCTCCGTCGTCCACCGTCCCAGCAGGGTCTCACCTGAGAGGTGGACGGCGGCTTCGATGCCCTGGAGTTTCCCGACCTCGATCCAGCCTGCTGCGGGGTCCCATGGCACGGCGTCCGGTCCGGTGGCCCTGGGCGGGCGGACCAGCCGAATCACCTGATGACCGGCCTTTTTCAGCAGCGGAACGAGCGAGGAGCCGATCAAGCCGCTGGCTCCGGACACCAGCACCTTCATGCGACAAAGCTATCCTATTTGGCCATCGTGAGATAGCAACTTGCCATTGACACGCATCGGCGATTGTCATACTGTATCGTAACAACGATACAGTGACGTCGACCCCTTGTTCGAACAAATCGATCCCCGCAGTCCAACGCCGCTGTATGCCCAGATCGCTGCGCGCATCCGGGTGGCTGTCGCGGCGGCCGAGCTCCGGCCCGGAGACGCGCTGCCGTCGGTGCGGCAGCTCGCGGCTCGCTTGCGCGTGAACCCGGCCACCGTCGTGCAGGCCTATCGCGACCTCGAAACCGAAGGGTTCGTCGAAATGCGGCAGGGAGCCGGGACGTTCGTGCGTGACGTGCAATCCGACAAGCGCGCGAGCGAGCGCGCCCGCCAGGCCATAGCCTTGGTGCGCCGCATGGTGGCTGAAGCCAGCCGGTTGGGCTTGTCTACGAACGAGATCGTCGCTGCCGTCGCCAAGGAGCTCGAGATGAGGGTCGCATGAGCCACGCCGTCGAAATCCACGATCTGCACTATCGGGCGGGAAAGAGTTTCGAGATTCGCGAGCTCGCTCTCAACGTGCCCACGGGCTCGATGTACGGATTCCTCGGCCCCAACGGTGCGGGTAAGACGACCACCATCCGCCTGATGCTGGGACTGCTCCGACCGCGGGCCGGTCGCATCGTCGTGCTGGGCGGCGAAATCCCGCGCGAAGCCCCGCGAGTGCTGGCGCGCACCGGGTACGTGCCCGAGCAACCGCATCTCTACCCATCGCTCACCGTGGACGAGGCGCTGCGCTTTCACGCCGCGTTCTATCGGAGCTGGGATTGGACATGGGCGAACGAGCTGGTGGGAGAATTTCACCTCGAGCGCACCCGCCTGCTGGCGCGCCTGTCGAAAGGCGAAATGGGCAAGCTCGAAATGTTGCTGGCGCTGGCACAGCGACCCGAGCTGCTCGTTCTGGACGAGCCCACCGACGGTCTCGATCCCGTCGTGCGCCGGGACGTGCTCACCGCCCTGCTGGAATACGTCTCGCAGCAAAACGCCACCGTGTTCATCTCGAGCCACTTGGTGCACGAGCTGGAGCGCATCTGCGACTGGGTGGGCGTGATGGACCGCGGCCGCGTCGTGGCCGAGCTGCCGATGCACAGCTTCAAGAGCGGCATCAAACGACTGCGGATCAGTAATCCCCCGGCATTGCCCGGCGACACGCCGTTCGTGGTGCTGGCCCGCGAGCCGACCGACGGCGGCGTCGAATCGTGGGTCGTCCGGGGCTGGCAGGCGCCGATGCGGCAGTACTTCGAAGGCGTCGGGGCGAATCTGCGCGACGTCGTGGACCTGGACCTCGAGGAAGGGTTCGTCGAGCTGCTGCGCACCTTCCGCGAGCCTCAGCGCTAGGAGCAAAGGCGATGTTCAAGGTGATCCTGTGGTCACAATGGAAATGGACGCGGCTGCCGTTGCTCGGGTTCGTGCTCGGCGCCTTCGCCCTGCCCCTGTTTTCCGCTCGAGGAGCGAGCGTCGCCAGTCAGGACAACTGGCTGATCGAAGAGCTGCTCTCGAACCTCCAAACGTGGGGACTGGCCTATCCCGTGCTCGCGGGACTCCTGGGACTGATCCTGGCTCGGGCCACCTGGGGACCGGACCACCAGGGCAAGCACGTGTACGCGCTCTCTCTGCCACTGCCGCGCTGGGATTACGTCTTGATGCGCTTCGCCGCCGGCGCGCTGCTGCTCGTCATTCCGGTGTTGGCCTTGTGGGCCGGTGCCCTGGTGGCGACGGTCGCCACCACGCTCCCGCCGAGCCTTCAGGCCTATCCCACGATTCTCGCCTTGCGGTTCGCGCTGGCGGCCCTCGTGGCCTACGCGGTGATTTTCGCCATCTCGGCGGGGACGAACAGAACCGCCGGCATCATCCTGGCGAGTCTGGCCGCGGTGATCGCCGTGCAGATCTTTCTCGAAGCCGTGGGCATCGAAACGATGCTTGTGCAATCCCTGCTGACGAAACTCGTGCTGTGGCCCGGCCCGTTTGAAATCTTCACCGGCCGGTGGATGCTGTTCGATGTTTGACCGCTGTCGCGCTGGCGTGATCGCGGCAGTCTGCCTGTCGCTCGGTGGCGCCGCGCAGGCGCAAACCGCGGCTGATTTCCGGCAGCGGCTCGAGCGGCTGTCGCGCTATTCACGCCAGGTCAGCGATACGCTGGCGACCCTCCAACAGCTCAGGGCCAACGCGTTCCCGCTGGATACGATTCGGGCCGGG
>DATFGN010000365.1:0-2982 GCA_035249405.1 Gemmatimonadales bacterium | reverse complement strand
TCGTCGACCACGAGCGCGCACCGCCCGGCGAGTCGCACCGCCTCGGCCGTGGGCGCGGCAACGGGCGCCGTTTCGGTCTCGAAGCTGACCGTGAACGAGAACTCGGTGCCTTTGCCGACTTCGCTCGTGACCGCCAGCTCGCCACCCATCAGGCGCACCAGTCGCCGCGCGATCGCGAGTCCGAGACCCGTGCCGCCGTATCTCCGGGTCATCGACGCATCGGCTTGCGAGAATTCCTCGAAAATGGTGTCCAGCTTTTCCTGCGCGATGCCAATCCCGGTGTCGCGGACCGCGAGCCGGATGGCGGTGCGGCCGTCCACGACGCCCTCCCGGACCGCGGACACGACGACTTCGCCCTGATGGGTGAACTTGATCGCGTTGGAGATCAGGTTCGTGAGGATCTGGCGCAGGCGGGTCGGGTCGCCGCGTACCATGGCCGGCACCTCCGGCCCGACGTCCGCCACGAGCTCGAGCCGCCGTTCTCGGGCTCGAACGGCGAGCAGGCTCATCGTGGAGTCGAGCAGGTGGGGCAGGTCGAAAGCGATGTGCTCGAGCTCCAGGTGCTCGGCTTCGATCTTGGAAAAGTCCAGGATGTCGTTGAGCAGGGTGAGCAGGGTTTCGGCGGACGTTTGGACCAAGGTGAGGGAGTGACGCTGCTCCGGGGCCATCTCGGTATCGAGCAACAGCTCCGTGAGACCCAGGATCGCATTCATCGGCGTGCGAATTTCGTGACTCATGTTGGCCAGGAACGCGCTGCGCGTCGAGGCCAGGCGCTGGGCGACGTCGCGCGCCTCGCGCAGCGCGTCGCGCGTGGCGACCTGCTCGCGCACGTCCCGGGCGATGGTCGAGAATCCGCGAATGCGACCGGCCGCATCCCGGGTCAACGACACGCTCAGCGACACGGGGACCGGGGTGCCGTCTTTGCGCAACCGCACCGTTTCGAAGTGATCGACGTGCTCGCCGCGGCGAATGCGATCGAATACACTCGTCATCTCCCCGGCGCGGTCGGGCAGCGCCAGCTGACTGATCGGCCGCCCCAGTACCTCCCCGGGCGCATAGCCGAACAACCGCTGAGCGGCGGCATTCCAGGTGGCGATGATGCCGTCGAGCGTCTGCCCGATGATCGCATCTTCGGACGACTGCACGATGCTGGCCAGTTGGGTGAGCGCGTCCTCGGCCCGGCGCCGGTCACTGATGTTCTCGTACATGACCAGCACCTCTCCCTCGCCGCTCCCCTCCACGAGTCGCGCCGAGACACGCACCGCCACGAGCGAGCCGTCCTTGCGGCGCCGCTCGGCTTCGACCGCAACCGTCTCTCCACGTCGCGCCCGCTGGTCGAGCCGCGACGCCTTCGCCAGTTCCGATCGCGGCACGAGCAGGTCGTTCAGATCTCGGCCGACGATGTCGCCGTCGGCGTGCCCGAACAGGGCGGTGAACTGTGGATTGGTGCCGCGAATGAGGCCCTGGCTGTCGACGACGGCGATGGCCACCGGGGCGCTGGCCAGCAGCGCATCGAGATACGCCCGGTCCAGGATCGCCTTCTGCTCGCGCCCGGCCGACTCGACCGACTGCACGAGGTGGCTGAACAAGAGCTCGTTGGAGTTGCGGTGGAATACGATCATCGCGGCGGCGAACAGGATGACGAGAAAAATGGCCACCACGATGTCACGCTCGAAGGGTGTTTGCAGCAAGCCGACCGGGATGGGAACCAGCAGGCCGGCGAGGAAATACCGAAAACTCCACGGGTCGGCCGCGACCGATGCCACTCCACCAGCGGCCAGCCCGCACAGCACGACCAGCAGCAGGGCGGTTTGCGACAACGGCAGGTTGGGCATGAACGCGGCCGCCCCGATACCCCACGTCAGGCCTGTCGTCGCGAGGACGAGGCGGATGCGCTGCACACCCCTCTCGACGTCGACCTCCGGCACACTCAACTTCCGCCGCAACACCTGGCGCGTCAGTGTGCACGCCCCGATCGCGGCTCCCCAAATCCCCAACGCCACATGCGGAACGGACGGCCAGAGCATGACGACCACGACCGCGCACACCAAGACGTGGGCGATCTCCGCCCGGCGGCTTTCACCCAGCAGGCGCTGGAACAGGGCCCGCCGGACTTGGGCCTCGATGGCGTCATCGGGGCCCGTGGGGATCGTGCTGGCTGCGGGCCGCGCGGAAAACGACGGCGCGCGCGGCTGCCGGGTCGGTTGGGGAGCGCCCACAGGGGAGGTCACGGGCGGTCTGAATCTATGAGTCTGGCACCCACGATCCAAACCCGGACCCGGTGACTGGCATCACCCCAGAGTCGGCCGATCAACCGGACTATGAAGGCGCCAGCCTTCCCGGAGGGGTAGAACGACCCTGAGCCCAGGCGCTATAATGCAATCATGAAAGCGAGCGTGAAATTCGTCCTTGGGGCGACCGTCATTGTCGGTGCGGTCGGCTACCTCATGGCGTCGGGCATCAAGCAGACGGGGCAGTACTTTCTTACCCCGAGCGAACTGTCGCAGAAGATCGCCGTGGACCCGACGTTCTACGATGTGGGCATGAAAGTGGGAGCCCACGTCGTGCCGGGCAGCGTCACCCGGGACGTCGCGAGCCAAACGATCCAGTTTCGGATCACGGACGGCAGCGCCACCTACCCGGTCGTCTATCACGGCCTGGCGCCCGACACGTTCAACGATAGCGTCGAAGTGGTGGTGGAGGGCCGGCTGCAGCCCGACGGCGTGATTCGCGCGACCGACGTGCTGGCCAAGTGCGGCTCCCGCTACGAAGCCGTCCCCAAGGCATAGATGACGCTGCTCGGCGGGCTCGCGCTGTGGGTCGCCAGCCTGCTCGGAGTGTGGGGGGCGGTGACGGGATTCTTGGGTGGCGCGCGCGCCCGCGCCGACCTGATCGCCAGCTCGCGCCACGCCGTATTCGCCCTGTGCGGCGCGTTGCTCGTTGCCGTGGTCGCCCTCGAAGTGGCGCTGTTCCGCCACGACT
>DATFGN010000364.1:0-6965 GCA_035249405.1 Gemmatimonadales bacterium | reverse complement strand
GCCGTCTCGTCGGCGTGCTGTACATCCTGGACGAGCCCTCCATCGGCCTGCACCAGCGCGACAACGCGCGCTTGCTCGAGACGCTGCGTGAGCTACGTGAGCTCGGGAACACCGTCCTCGTCGTCGAGCACGACGAGGAGACGATTCGCGCCGCCGATCAAGTCGTGGACCTGGGTCCGCGCGCCGGCCGTCATGGTGGCGAAGTTGTCGCCGTCGGGACGCTGGACGACGTGCTCGGCCACCGGGACTCGCTCACCGCGCGCTACTTGCGCGGCGAGCTCCGCATCCCGCTGCCCCCCAGACGCCGGGTTCCTGACGCCGAGCGCGCGCTGCAGCTCGTCGGCGCACGGCAGCACAATCTGAAAAACTTGTCGGTAACGTTCCCCCTCGGGCTCTTCATCGCCGTCACCGGTGTCTCGGGCTCGGGCAAGTCCACGCTCGTCACCGATATCCTGTATCGGACGTTGGCGCGCCATTTCTACCGTGCCAAAGTGGTGCCGGGCGCCCACGAGCGCCTCGAAGGGCTCGATCACATCGACAAGGTGATCGACATCGATCAGAGCCCGATCGGCCGCACGCCGCGCTCCAACCCGGCCACCTATACGGGTTTGTTCACGCCCATCCGGGAGCTGTTCACCTTTCTGCCCGAATCGAAAATGCGCGGCTATGGCCCGGGTCGATTCTCCTTCAATGTGAAGGGCGGGCGCTGCGAGGCGTGCCAGGGCGACGGCCTGGTCAAAGTCGAGATGCACTTCCTGCCCGACGTCTACGTCCCCTGCGAGGTGTGTAAAGGCCGCCGCTACAACCGGGAGACGCTCGAGGTCCGCTATAAAGGAAAGAGCATTGCCGATGTCCTCGATTTGACCGTGGCGGATGCGCTCGACTTCTTCGAGGCACAGCCGCGCATCCGTTCGAAACTGGAACTATTGAACGACGTAGGACTCGGATACATCCACCTCGGCCAGCCGGCCACCACGGTTTCCGGGGGAGAGGCGCAACGCGTCAAGCTCGCAACTGAGCTCGCCAAGCGGGATACGGGCCGGACGCTCTACATCCTCGATGAACCGACCACCGGCTTGCACTTCGAGGACGTGCGGCTGCTGCTCGAGGTGCTGCACCGCCTGGTCGACAAGGGCAATACCGTGGTGGTGATCGAGCACAATCTCGACGTCGTGAAAACCGCGGATTGGGTGATTGACCTCGGTCCGGAGGGGGGCGAGCGGGGTGGCGAGGTGGTCGCGGCAGGAACCCCCGAGCAGGTCGCCCAGGTTCGGAGCTCGTTTACCGGCCAGTTCTTGCGCAAGGTGTTGCGGGGGCGGGACTGACTACTAGGTTGGACGCGAGGAGGC
Organism: Gemmatimonadales bacterium; assembly: GCA_035249405.1. Classification (GTDB taxonomy): domain Bacteria; phylum Gemmatimonadota; class Gemmatimonadetes; order Gemmatimonadales; family GWC2-71-9; genus DASTHG01. Next base: position 5,616 of record DATFGN010000364.1, on the reverse strand, counting down.
TGTATGAAAGATATCGCCCCGGCGATTGCGATGTCGATTTTGATCATCTCGATAGCGACGGTTTTCGTGCTCCGTGGCCCGCTGGGGCGCGCCCTAGCCGACCGGATCGCCGGGCGGCATCGGAATGCCGGTGAGGACGAGGCGCTGCGCGCCGACCTGGATGAGACGCGGCAACGGCTCGTCGAGGTCGAAGAGCGGCTCGACTTCGCCGAGCGGCTGCTGGCCAAGCAGCGCGAGTCCGACCGGGTCGCCCCGCCTCGCTGAGCGATGGACGTGGAAGGCATCCTCGCGATCATCTTCCTGTTCGGCGGCGGCACCGCCGTCGCCCTGGGGTTCTCCCCGGTGGGCCGGGCATTTGCCGATCGCATTCGTGGCAAGCACGGCACGCCGGACGTGGACGAGCTGCGCGCGGAGCTGACGGAACAGCGCGAAGCCCTGGCCGAGGACCTGCAGCACGTGCGGCAGGAGGTCGCCGAGCTGGCCGAGCGTCTGGACTTCGCGGAGCGGCTTTTAGCGCAGAGTCGCGAGGCGCAACGTCTCGGACCGGGGAGAAACGGATGAGCGGGCCAGAAGCTGTCCTCGTGTTCCTGATTTTCGGTGGCGGCTTCTATGTGCTGGTGCCGATCGCGAAGGCCGTGTCCAAACGCATCGCCGGCGAGGTGCCTCCTGCCCGGAGTTCCGAGACGGACGAAGCGGTCTTGAACGAGCTGCAGGCGCTGCGCCAGGACGTGAGCGAGCTGGCGGAGCGGGTTGACTTCGCGGAACGCATGCTCGCCAAGCAAAAGGAGCCGGGACGGCTGGCTCCGCCGGGCTCGTAGAGGAGAACCGATGAACGACAATGACATGGCGGTGGCGATCGTCGGCTTGCTGATGAGCGGCATCGTGTTGTCGCTCCTCTCGTGGCACTTCGGCCGGGCGTGGGCCGAACGCATCCGCAACCCGGGCCGCACGGATGCCATCAAGGCGCTGCGGGACGAGATGACCGGTGAATTGCAGCAGCTGCACGGGGAGATCGCGGAGCTCGCCGAGCGATTGGATTTTGCGGAGCGGCTGTTGGCCAAGGACCGGGAGGCGGCCCGTTTGGCGCCGCCCGGAGGGAGGTAGGCGACGTGGATCCCGGCGTGATCGGGGTGTTCATCCCGATTGTCGCGGTGGGCGGGTTCTTTGCCTGGATGATCTCGCTTTCCCCCCTGGGGAAGGCGCTGGCGGATCGGTTGCGTCACGGCGCCGTGCCGCCGTCTAAGGAAGGGCGGGAGCACGATGAGGTGCTGGCGGCGGTGGATGAGCTCCGTCGAGAGGTAGCGGAACTGGCCGAGCGGGTAGATTTTACCGAGCGGTTGCTGGCCCGGACCAAGAGTGAAGACCGGTTGGCACCACCGGATCGAGTTTCTGGATGAAACACACGTGGTAATGGTGGCGTACGACATGATTGTGATCCAGGGACCGACCACCCTGCCTCCGCCGATTCCGGTTGATCCGAACTTGGTGATCGACCAGCTCGCGCCGCTGATCGGCGGTATTGCAGCGATGGTGATGTTCGCACTGATCGCCCGCTGGCTCTTCAAGTCCCCAATCGGCGAGGCGATTGCCGAGGGCATTCGGTTGCGGCGGCGCCGCCGACACGAGTTGAGCGGTGAGGGTGCGGATGAGTCGCGCATTCAGGCCCTGGAGGAGCAGATTCGGCAGCTGTCGGCGCACGTTTCGGAGCTGGGCGAGCGCTTAGATTTCACCGAGCGCGTGCTGGTCGAGCATCGCGAACGTCGCATCGGGACGGGCAAATAGATGGAAGGGCTGTGGATCGTGCCGGCGATCGCCGGCAGTCTGGCTTGGGCGCTGACCGCCAAGTGGTTCTTTCAATCGCCCGTCGCTGAGGCGATGGCCGAACGGATCCGGCTGAACGGCCGGCGCCGCAAGCACTGGAAGGGACTCGGCGGGGAGTGGCACGACGAGCCGCTCGACGCCGACGGTCTGGACGAAGGAAAACGCGCTGATCTCGACGACCGGCTGACGGCCCTGTCGGATCAGGTGTCCGAGCTGGCCGAACGACTCGATTTCGCCGAACGGCTCCTGGCGGACAAGCGGGAGCAGCGCCTACCAGCGCGAGGATAACCATGGGCATTTGGGATCGTCTCTCGACACTGCTCCGGTCGAACATCAACGACCTGATTTCGCGCGCCGAGAACCCGGAAAAAATGCTGAACCAGCTGATCGTCGACATGCGGACCAATCTCGCCAAGGCGAAACAGCAGGTGGCCTCCTCGATCGCCGACGAGAAACGGTTGGCCAGCCAGGCCGAGCAGGAGAAGAAGCTCGCAGAGGAGTGGGAGAAGCGGGCTGAGCTGGCGGTGCGGGAAGGGCGCGACGACCTCGCCAAGCAGGCGCTGCTGCGCTACAACGAGCACGTGCAGGGCGCCGTGCAGCTGCAGGAAACGTGGGTGAAGCACCGCGAGGAGACCGAGAAGCTCAAGATCTCGCTGCGCCAGCTCAACGACAAGATCGAGGAAGCCAAGCGCAAGAAGAACATCCTGATCGCGCGCGCCAAGCGCGCCGAGGCGCACAAGAAAATTCAAGAGACGATGTCGTCCATGGGCGACAAGAGTGCGTTCGAGACGTTCGAGCGCATGGCGGAGCAAATCGAGCACGAGGAGCGCAAGCTGATTGCGGCGGCCGAGGTCAACGAAGATCTGTCCGGCGATACGCTGATGCAGCAGTTTCACTCGCTCGAGAAGGCGGACGCCGACCAGCAGCTGATCGCCTTGAAGCAGCGCATGGGCATGATCGGTCCGGGGTCGCCCCCGGAAACACGGCAGCTCGGCAAGGGCGCCGCCGAGGCGGAGCTGGTCGACGACGACGAGCATCGCCCCTGAGCGAAGCACCAGCGCAGTCTTCGCAGTCTCCCCCCCGGGTGTCGGGCGCCACGTTTGTGGCGCTCTTTGTTACCGCCCTCCTCATCTGGTTCGTGATCCGCGTGGTGGCGGTGCTGCTGCTCGCCTTCATCGCGGTGCTCCTGGCCGTGTATCTCTCGGCGATCACGGACCAGCTCGAAAAGCGGTTTCGTGTGGCGCGCGGCTGGGGGCTCACGATCGCCGTCGTGGGCACGATCGCGGCCGTGAGCGGCATCTGGATCCTGTTCGTGCCCCCGATGATCGCGCAGACGCGCGCGCTGATCGCGGGCCTTCCCGAGACGCTCACGGCGATTCAGACCGTGCTCGCCCGCGTCGCGAGCGACTATCCGACCTTGCGCAACACCGGGATTGCCGATCCCCAGTCCGGCCTGGTGGCGGGCGCGATCGCCGACGCGACGGAGTGGCTGCGCGGCGCCCTGTTCCCCTACATCCGCGCCGGCGGCAAGCTCGTCATCGACGCGGTGGCCGCCATCACGATCGCTCTCTACTTCGCGCAGCAACCCACGACGTATCGCGACGGCATGCTGACCCTGGTAAGCCCGAAGCACCGCGACGTCGCCGGGCGCATCTTCCAGGACCTCGGCGCCACGCTGCGCGCCTGGGTGATCGGCCAGCTGCTCGCCATGGTGATTCTCGCGGCGCTCACGGCGATAGGGTTGTGGCTGCTCGACGTGCCGTACGCGCTCGCGTTCGGCATCTTTACCGGGCTCGTCGCGCTGGTGCCGTTCTTCGGGACGCTCGTCTCGACCGTGCTCCCCGCGTTGTTCGTGGTGGGCACGGGGAACTGGCTCCAGGTCGCAGCGGTCCTCGCCCTCGGCGCCGTCGTGCACGTCGTCGGCATGAACGTGATCATCCCGCTCATCATGCAACGGACCGTGTCCATCCCACCGGCGCTCACCATCGTCGGCATCCTGGTGTTGGGAACGCTGCTCGGTCCCGTGGGATTGGTCGTGGCGGTTCCCATCATGGCGGTCACAATCGTGATTGTGCGTCACGTGTTGCGAGAGGGGATCTACGGCGAAGGAGCGGCGCCGCAGCCGACCGTACTGCGAACCAGCCGCGGTCGCACTCGCGCGTCCTGACCATCGCCCGATGACCGCCCGTCCTGAGCACCGGTTCCTCATCGTCGCGGACGGTGCCTTTGACCCCATGACATCGAAGACGGCGAACTCCTGTATTCGGTATTTCCCCGAGCGCATCATCGGGGTCTTCGATCGCGGGAACGCGGGCAAGACCGCCCAGGACGTGCTCGGCTTCGGCGGCGCCATCCCCGTCGTGGGGGATTTCGCGCAGGGACTCGCGCTGGGCGCGGGCGCCACGGCAGTGCTGGTGGGCATCGCCCCGCCGGGCGGGCGGCTGCCGGACGAATGGCGCGCCTGGCTGCGCCTGGCCATCGAGCGCAAACTCGAGGTCTGGAGCGGCCTGCACTCCTTCATCTCGGACGATCCGGAGCTGGGCCCGCTGGCCAAGCAGTTGGGCGTCCGGATCCTCGATGCCCGGAAGCCTCCCGCCAACCTGCCCATCGCCGACGGGCGGGCGGGTGAGGTGGATGCCTACGTGGTGCACGCCGTGGGGTCCGACTGCAACGTGGGCAAGATGACGGCGATGCTCGAAGTGCGGACGGCGTTGGTCCGTCGCGGCGTGCGGGCGCGGTTCGTGGCGACCGGGCAAACCGGCATCTTCATTGAAGGATGGGGCACGGCGGTGGACGCCGTCGTGGCCGACTTTATCGCCGGGGCGGCCGAGGAGCTGGTCCTGGAAGGGGCCAAGAACGCCGACGTCGTGCTCGTGGAAGGACAAGGGAGTCTGATTCATCCCGGGTACTCCGGGGTGACGCTCGGCCTGCTCCATGGCTCCATGCCGAGGGCGCTGATTCTGTGTCATCAATCGTCGCGCGCATACATCGGGGATTACCACGGTCGCGAGCCGTGGGTGAAGATCCCCCCGCTCAGCGAGATGATCGAGATCTACGAGCGCGCTGCCCAACCCGTGTTCCCGGCCAAAGTCATCGGTCTTTGCTTGAACACGTATGATCTGGACGATGCCGCCGCCCGCCGTGCGGTCGGTCAAGCGGCCGCAGAGACAGGACTGCCCGCTGCCGATCCCGTACGCTTCGATTCCAGCCCGCTCGCCGACGCCGTGTCCCGTGCCGCGCAGGAGTGGCGCACCAGCCGCTAGGGACTCACCGCGTTCGTTCGATCCTGCTTGCAACAAATCGATGCCACTGCGGCGCCCCCCGGCGCTCATACTGGCGCATGCGTTTTCTGCGTCAGGTGCTTGCCGAGCTGCCGCTATTGCCGTGGCGACTGTTGCGCACGCGACTGGGCCTGTGGCTGGGGCTGCTGATGGCCGGGCTGTGGTGGCTCGAACATGGTGACCCGGCGGCCGATCCAGTCGGCATCGCCGTGCTCGCGGGGACGCTGGGCGCGGTCATCTGTGTCGCCGCGTTAGCGGGATCCGCGGCCGACCGGGCGGCGTTAGCGCACCGCCTGCTGCACCCGACCACGCCGCTCGCCATCGCAACCGGACGTTGGCTCGCCGCAGTGTGCGGCGCCTCCGCGCTCGTTGCTGCCGTCGCCGGGCACGCCGCCTGGACAGCGGGTGGGGGCCTGACCTACGCCGGCGCCGCAGCGGCGGGGCTGGCCGCCGCCGCGGCGGTGTCGGCGGCCGTTCTCGCACTGGTGTGGATCGGCGGCAACGCGCTCGCCGT